>DAOORH010000161.1:0-7408 GCA_035389145.1 Cellvibrio sp. | reverse complement strand
AGTTGGTGCCTTGCGGCACCAACAAAAGGATTGACTCAACAACAGAGAACAACAAACGTTTAACTCAGATATAGATTAATCCCATGAGACAACGTTGTCAAACAAATATTACACATATTTAAACCAATGATCTGGCAGCATAAAAAGACTTGGCGCACATTACAGGGGAGCTCGCCGAAACTGTAGTGTGAAGGGAATTTTGCTATCAAAATCCAGGGGGCGCTGAAAAATGTTTGCGGTGCAGCGCTGGCTAGGCAAATTTGTTCGACTTTTTAAAGCCGCGAAGTACAAAAGCGGAGTTTATTTAAATAAATGAGCATTTTGAGAACAAATTTAACGACGCCAGAGCAAACAAGTTAATTTTTCAGAGGCTCCCTAGTCTATTGTTAGCCTTATAAAGTATCCGCAACAGAAATCTGTTTTTGAAAATAGCCAAGTAGACTACAATCATTTGCAAACAGAAAAACACTGTGCAAACTTAACAGAATAGAAATTTTTTAGGTATAACTTTCGCTTGCCCTAGCTACAGCCAATCAAATAGTAATCACACAAAAAGTAATCACATGTCAGACTCCAACATGATTAGCACTAATCTGTTAAATAAAAATTTATCAATTAAATTGCTTAACGCCGCTCATAGTATGCAGAAAGTGATTGTAATTGAAAATTTATTGCAGAACCCACAAGCATTAATAGATTTTGCAACGCAGCACAACTTTAAACCTGCGCCCGGGCAAGCTGCTGGTAAGGGTTACCCCGGTATTCAACTTGTTCCGCCCACGGCCTACTCTCAGGCAATTACAGAATTTATTAAGCCGCTAATACAACAAGAGTTTGGGATTTCAGCAGACCTAGAGATGCGCAAAAGTGAATGCGCCATGTCGCTAATGACACTTAAAGAAAACGAGCTCAGCCCCGCGCAATGCGTACCCCATTTTGATACTAGCAACATTAATCAATTCGCAATTATTTTATACTTGTGCGATCAAAACCACGGCGGCACGGCATTTTATCGCCACAACGCAACGGGTTTTGAATTTGTTACGCCGCAAACGAGCGATCACTATTTTGATAAGTTTCGTGCAGAGTTAAAGACGCACCCGCCTGCACAAAAGTATTTTGCCGATTCTGATGCACAATTCACCAAACTTGGCATTTTACCCGCTGCCATCAATAGAATGGTTATTTATCGCAGTTGCACGCTCCACTCACCTTTCTTAATTAACCCCGAGCACAGTATTAACCCAGACCCACGCACAGGGCGGCTTACCGTTAATACGTTCGTTGCATTCTGAAATGCGGTTAAGTGGGAGTTACCGCTCGCAAAAATTTCGTTAACCATTCGCGATGACTGGGCAACGCTTCGCACAACTTCTCTGACAGCTGCTTAACCGCTTGCAACTGCGTTTGGCTCACTTGAGTTTCATAGGCCGAAATAGGCTTAGTTCTTGTTATATATTTCATACCGTAGAGCACAAATAAATAATTATCGACATCGAACAAGTCAAAGCGGCTGAAGAAATCTGATTTCTTGGGATGATGTATTTCCCACATCGCCAAGCGCTCTTTTAAGGTATCGGAGAGCATTTGTGTTTGAGTGTTATCTCGCCAAAAATCTGAGCCATTTCGGTCTGAAATGTAATAATGCATTTGCACAAAATCAATAATGCGCTCCCAGCTGTAACTCACCACTCTATTGCAGTAACTCGCCAAGGGCTCTATATCCTGAAGAAAGCGCGGAAAGTTTCGCGCTAGCAATTCTGCCGAAAAATCAGTGAGTAAAATAGACGTTGCTTCCAAAGGTTCAACAAAGCCCTGCGCCAAGCCCAAGGCGACACAATTTTTACACCAAAAGCTTTCACGATAGCCAATTTTCATGGGGATTTTTCGGGGCGAGAGCGATTCCACATCTAACTGTAAATATTTTGAAAATTGCTCAACCGCTTGCGACTCACTCATGTGCGAGCTTGAATAAACAAAACCTGTGCCGCGCCTTGTGGTGAGCGGTATATCCCAAATCCAACCGGCTGAGTGTGCGGTGGCAGAGGTATAGGGTTTTATTTCACTGGCTTCATCCGTGGAAATTTGGAGCGCGAGAACACTGTCCGTTAATATTTGAGAAGATTTATCGATGAACGGCACATTCAGTTGCTTATCAATTAACAGCGATGCAAAACCACTGCAATCCACATAAAAATCAAATTCAAGTTCAGTGCCGTCTTTTAATATTAAGTTGGCTATGGCGCCATCTTCACGCTGGGTCGCACCCACGATAGTCGCCACCAAATGTTTTACCAACAATTTTTCTTGCGCATTCTTCGCCAACAATTTTCCAAATTTAACGGCATTAAAATGATACGCATAATCGACTTCGCCCATATAAGGTGGAGACGAAATTCTTTTGGGAGAGAGCATGGCTTCTGCAACATCAATACAGGCGGTAACCGCAGAAAATTCAAATTCAATTCGGTTCGCAAGCATATAGGGGGTAATGTCATAACCCGCAGGATAGGGCGAACTAAAAGGATGGTAATAAAAATTGCCTGCGCCGTGTTTTTCTGGGTTTAACCAATCAACAAATTTTATGCCTTGCTTAAACGTGGTGTCGCACGTGGCTAATAATTCTGCTTCTGAAATTCCAAAGCGCTGCAAAGATTTTTTGATATGCGGGACAGTACCCTCGCCCACGCCTATGATGCCTATCTCCTGCGATTCAATCACAGTGATTTCAATATCGCTCTGCCGCAATTCTGCACCGAGGTGATTAGCGGCTAACCAGCCCGCCGTTCCACCCCCAATAATGGCGACACGTTTGATTTTCATCTCAACACCTATCTTTATAAGAGTTTTGAACTTTTCCAATCTGCAAATCAAAAAAAGCCCAGCAAATGCTGGGCTCCTTTCTTAGCTTTTGCAAATTCAATTCTAACTTAGAACTTGAAGTTTGCACCTAATGTATAACGCGCCTCACCCAAGTAAGACCATGCAGGGAAGCCTTCTTTCAAGGCATCTTTCAACGTGGTTGACTTGTCTGCAGCACCGTATTGAATGTCGTCTTGTTCCAACACGTTACTTGCTTCAAAGGTCAAACCAATGTTTTCAGTTACGTGCCAGCCGAAGCTCAAATCCAAAGAGCCAAATGCATCATGCATGCGGTTGCCGTAGTAGCCTGTTTCACGTACTAAGTACTTTGAACGCCAGTTGTACGCAGCACGCGCTGAGTAAGTGTCATTTTCCCAGTAGCCCACAAGGTTGGCGCTGTCTTTAGACGATTCGGTGAATACACCAATATTATCTTGATAGCTTGCGCCTGGTGCTTCGCCATCGGCGTAGGTGTAGTTAACAGACACACCGAAACCGTTAGCAAACGCGTGGTTCAGTTGGAATTCCAAACCTTCAATGTTACCGCCACCCGCATTCACATATTTGTTTACAGTCCAGCTATCTTTTCCAGAATCTGGGCTGACTAAACCAATGCTTTGATTAACCAAGGTATTAGACGTAATGAAGTTGTTGATGTCTTTAGTGAAGTAAGTCAAAGACACTAAGTTGCCGTCGCCGTAATAGTATTCAATACCTACATCAGCTTGGCTTGATTTCATTGGCAACAAACCAATGTCACCGGTAGTTACGCTTTCATTGCCAACAACAGTATCTTGATAACCTGCTTGAGTTGCAGAAGTGAACATATTGTCGTAGTTAGCGCGGTTGATAGCCTGCGATGCTGATACACGCAACACCAAATCGTCACTCAAATCGAAAGATACGTTTACGCTTGGCAATACATCGTGATAAGACGCGTCATCGTAAGATTTGGTTTTGCTGTAGTAAGTGTTGCCTTCTTGATCGCCAGCCGCCAATGGCGTGCCGTCAACTTTGTATGAGCCGCCCTTTGCATCGGTTTCAATGTAACGTAAACCGAAGTTACCTTTTACGCCTTCCGCTTCAAAGGTGAACATACCGTAAAGTGCATTGTTCTTTTCATTCAAGCTGGCAAAGCCTGAACGCATTTCAGTCCAGTGATCAATACCGGCAACAGTAGCATTAATCATCGCACCTAATTTTGGCTTAGGCGTGATGAAACCATTGTTGCCCACTTCCAACTTGCCACCGTAGAAATTGCTGGTTGGCTGAGCTGCGTATCCAGCTTTTAAGGTGCCTTTGTAGTTTTCTTTTACAACATCATGATCGGTTGAACGAAGACCCGTTTTGAACGATTTAATTGCGCCTAAATCCAAGTCGAAATCAAAATCTACCTGTACGTAAGTTTCTTCGTCTGAGTTTGGACCCTTACCAATCGCCCAACCTTCTGGTGAAGAATTTGCAGGTAGGTTTGACATATTTACAACAAGCGCTTGCGACGGAATTACTTTAATTTGTTTACCGGTTGCATCGATGGTACCCGCCCACTTAGGCATGTTGCCAGCGTAGTAACCAAAGTTAGTGGTTAAGGCCGTGCCGCCTTCCGCTTTGGTTTTACCGATAGCAGCTTTTGCTTTGAAGGTATCGCCCGTGTAGGCAGCGTTCAAATCAATAGAGTCAGAGGTCATTTCACCGATACGACCCCAAGTTTGCATAAAGGTGTCGGCTGGAGCGCTGTTAGATACAGTGCTCATTACGCAAGTGCCCGCAACATTCTTTTTAGTACAGGTGCCACCAGCGTTGAATAAATAAAGGCTAGTGTTGGTGTTATCGCCAGTGAGTGACAATGACAACAAGTGCGCACCAAATTCCAAGTTATCCGTTGGCTTAGCTTGTAAGGTTACATCTAATGCCGTGCGCTCACGCTCTTGTACGAAAGTTGATGGCGCAACGTCATTTGACCAACGCAAATCAGCTTCATCGCCGCGACGAACATAGTCGCCTGAACTTGTTGCACCGGCAATCAAAACACCGAATGTTTCAGCATCGTTTTTCCAGCTGTACAAGCCTGATACTTCTGGAGCCAAATCATCGCTCAAGGTGCCTTTAGCCGCTTTAATACCGGCGAATGCGGTGTTGGCATCCAAATCTAATGGCTTGCGAGTTTTAACGTTTACAGTACCGCCAATACCACCTTCAGCAATGTCGGCTTGCGCTGACTTGTACACTTCCATGCCGCCAATCAATTCTGAAGGCAACATTGAGTAGTTGAAGCTGCGGTCGATAGAGACTTGATCGTACCAACCGGTAGAAGCAACCGATTGACCATTCAATTGCGTCAAGGTCATTTGCGGCGCAGAACCGCGAATTGATACCGATGAACCTTGGCCGAATGCGCGACCAACGGTTACACCCGGAATACGGCCCAATGACTCACCGATATCTGAATCTGGGAATTTACCTACGTCTTCTGCAGAGACTGCATCCACAATGGCGGTAGCATTACGCTTGATATCCACTGCATTTTTCAATGCGCCGCGAATCCCGGTAATGACGACTTCTTCGCCTTCAGCAGCAGCCTCTTGTGCATGCACTTGCGCACTCATGCCCACGAGCAAAATGGCAGCAGAACTGGTTAAGAGTGCGGTTTTATTGAGCAGCGACTTACGGTTTGCTGCATGGATTGCATCGCTAAGCTTGTTATACATGACTATCCCCTTAAAAATTTTGGCTTTGTTTTTTGTACAACAACCTGACAACGTTGTCGTTAGAGCAACATTATTCCTGCAGGACAACGTTGTCAACCCCCTGTGTAGTTTATTCACAACAGTTGAAAAATCAGATTTTCTTATGTTTTTCAGAGGGATATAGATTTATGGAGGGGTTGCACAGAAATAAAGTTACAAAATTATTTTGGCGCATGAATCGTTATGCGGGAAATATAGGGGTTGATTGAGGCATAGGATACGCGCTCAGTAGGTTGGAAAGGCGCTTCGCTTTTCCAACCTACAAATGAGAGGGCTCTTACTTCTGCAACAACTTCACCCTCAGATTACGCAAACTGGCTTTCACTTTCTCAGCGTTATCGGGCCCCATGCGCAACATTAATTTATGTGCTTCCGGCAGTTTCTCTAGCGCAGGGTCAGCAAACTCGTAGTAAATTTTGGGGTGAATTAACAGCATATCGCCGCTGGCGTCAGGGGCGCTCAAGACCTTGTCGATGGCGCGAATTAGCACGGAGTGAAAGTTGCCTTTGCCGCTACCCAGCTCTTGGTGAGCGCTATTCAACAGCGGGTAATAGCGTTTGTAGAGAGTTACCGCAGCATCGCTTTCCAAGCCTGAAAGCACTTGCACAAACAGGGTGTAGCGCAAATAGTTTTTGGGGCTAACGCGAAATTGCTCTACATCTTGCTGCTCACCCAATTCACCGCCAGACACTTTTACATTAAACGCATCGGCCGCAAATGCACCTTGAGGCGACGCTATAGGGCGATAATCGCGCACCACCTTGCCCTCTTCCAATACATCCACCGCGCGCACAAATTTACGCAACATATCTTGCGGGATAATCATTTCCACCAAGCCATTTACGCTCAAGGCTTTTAAGGCTGCGAGCACAGTGGCATCGCTTTGGTTGATATCGGGCAGTGGCTGCGGGATAGGATCTGGCACTGGCTCATCGTAAACCGGCTTTTCCACAGCCTGAGCTTCAGGGGCAGTAACTTGTTGCAGCGGCACAGGGTTAGGCAAATCATGCAATTTTGGCGGCTTGCCAATTTGGTCGCCGATAAAAAAATAGCCCACCGCACTAATTGCACCCACTGCGGCTATGACCACAACCCATTTTGTAAAGGTACCCATGGCACTCGCCGGACGATTGCTGTGCTGCATAAAAGCTCCTATCAGTAAATCAATAATGGCGCATAAACTTTAAGTTGCGGCGATTATGGGGCAAAAACCAAAACCACTCCACTAACCCGATATAACCCTGCAAGAGAGACTGCAATTAGCGCAATTAGTTGCGCCGAGTGGTTTTACCGCAAAGTCTACCTGCATCAAACAAACCGCAATAATTGTACAAATCGCAGGCTTTTGGTTTGCGGACTCAGGGCAAATAGTTTAATCTACATAGTAATCACTCTCATTTGCACTTAGAGATCATCTTCATGAATTCTGCGCTTGCACCAAGCATTGCCCCTGCATCGGTTCCACTGGCCAAAACGGGCTCTTTGCGTTTAGATGAATGTCGTAAAGGCGCGCAAGTGCGTATTGTGGATCTGCAACCACAGGCCCTGTTTGGCGGCCAAGATGAGCGCGTCACATTGCGCCTTAAAGAGCTCGGCTTTCTACCCGGTGCGCAACTTAAGATTATTGGTTTTGGCCTCTTGGGGAGCGACCCGCTCGCGGTACAAGTCAACGGCACCAAGTTCGCGCTACGCCGCGCAGAAGCAGCAAAAATTCGTGTGGAATTGATTTCAGGTAGCCATTAATGTCCATTCGCTTTGCTTTAATTGGCAACCCCAACTGCGGTAAAACCTCGCTTTTT
>DAOORH010000160.1:0-7436 GCA_035389145.1 Cellvibrio sp. | reverse complement strand
GCCATGGGTGAGCTTTACCCCATACCTCCCATCAGTGCATCTGACTTTGGTTACGATGCCACTGCATCGGAATATGACGTGCCACGTCCTATGCCGTTGTCTGCCAATATGCTGCAAGACAACGTTAAGATTCAACGAGTAGGCGAGAAATCGTGGATTTTGGTCAATGCTGCGCCAGGTGAGTTGTGGCCTCGTATTCGCAACTTCTTAAACGCCAATAATCTGAGCGCAACCCGTGCTGATCTAAAGCAGGGGATAATCGAAACAGGTTGGTTGCAGTTCAAATCTGATTTGAATAGTCAGGATAAGTATCGCATTCAGATCGACCAAGGTATTCAGCCTGAAACCAGTGAAATTCATATCACCCATATGAATGTTCCAGGCGCTGCCAAGCCAACGCAAGACCCGGAATGGCCGACTAAATCGATGAATGCCGAGCGTGAAAAATGGCTAATGGATGATTTGGCAGCAAATTTGGCGAGTGATAGCACCGAAGGCGGTACATCGATGATGGCGCAGGCTATCGGGGGTAGTGTCGCCGCTAAAGCCGCGTTGGGTATGTACAAGAATGAACCTGTGATGACCCTGAAACTGGATAAAACCCGTACCATGGCCACGATTGCTTATGCGGCCAAACGCGATGGTTTCCAGCTGTTTGAATCTGATTCCAGCATCGGCATGTTCTACGTTCATTACAAAAATCTTGAAGACGCCAAACCGGGCTGGTTAAGCGTCTTTTCCGTATAGGCACTAATCCCAAGCCTGCCACAACTCCTTACAAGTTGGAGCAAGTGGTTGCCAATATGCTGCAAGGCGAGGCCTTTGAAACCGCAGCTTATTCAGATCGTGATGAAGAGAAAAAGTTAAAAGATGCACCTGGCTATATGTTCGTAGTAACTGGCAAGCCGGGCGATTACTTGGTGCGTGTACGCGACCCTTACGGAAAGCGTTTAAAGCCTCGTGAAGCGCGCGAGCTGATCACTAGATTGCGTAAGAACTTAATATAAGTGCCGAATGCTGCTGGAGTGATATTCCGTTTTGCGTCATTGGGTAGCGGCAGTCGCGGTAACTCTACCATGGTGGAGTGGTGTCACGGTTCGCTCCTGATTGATTGTGGCTTTAGTGTGAAAGAAGCCGAGTTGCGCCTAGCGCGGCTTGGCAAAACCGCACAAGATCTGACGGCTATTTTGGTCACCCATGAGCATTCAGATCATATCAAAGGCGTAGCGGCGCTTTCCCGCCGTTACGATCTTCCGGTTTATATGACTCCGGGAACCTATCACAGCAAAGATCTGGGCGACTTGCCCAAACTTAATCTGATTCAAGCTTATGCCCCTTTTGAGTTGAATGGCTTGCAGGTTAATCCTGTTGCTGTGCCTCATGATGCCCGCGAACCCGCGCAATTTGTTTTTGAATATGCCGGCTTGCGCTTGGGAATATTGACGGATTTAGGTAGTATTACACCCCACGTGGAAGCGGCTTATCAGGCCTGCGATGCGATGTTGTTAGAAGCCAATCACGATCCTTTTATGTTGGCCTCGGGCTCTTATCCCCCCTCACTAAAACAGCGGGTCGGTGGTCAATGGGGGCATTTGAGCAATCAGCAAGCCGCTGGCTTTTTACAGCGGTTAGATACTGAGCGCTTACAGCATTTAGTGGTGGCACATATTAGCCAGCAAAACAATTCATTGGATGTGGCGCGAGCTGCATTAGCGCCCGTAACTCAAACGGTGAAACAAGTTACTTATGCCTGTCAGGATCAAGGTTTTGACTGGCTAGCTGTGGTTTAGGTGCTCCTCAAATTGCAGCGCTGAACACCAGCTGCGCATTATCTTTAAACAAAAGTCCCAATAGTCGACTAGAATTAACTTTCAACTTAAGTGAGTACAACGATGGAAAAGCGCGAAGAGCTCTACGCGGGCAAAGCCAAATCTGTTTATAGAACTGATGATCCTGATCGCGTGATCATGGTTTTCCGTAACGACACCTCTGCATTCGATGGCAAACGCATTGAACAGCTAGATCGCAAAGGCATGGTGAACAACAAGTTCAATGCGTTCATTATGGGCAAGCTGCAAGCCGCAGGTATTCCTACACATTTTGAAGCTTTGTTATCGGATAACGAAGTTCTCGTTAAAAAAATGGACATGATTCCGGTTGAGTGCGTTGTGCGCAACTTGGCGGCGGGTTCATTAGTTCGTCGTTTAGGTGTGCAAGAAGGTTTGGAGTTAACTCCACCGACATTTGAATTGTTTTTGAAAAACGATGCGTTGGGCGACCCTATGGTCAACGAATCGCACGTGCAATCCTTTGGTTGGGCGACGCTTGAACAATTAGCGCGCATGAAAGAATTAACCTTCAAAATTAACGCTGTGCTTAAAGAATTATTTGCTAGCGGAAATATGTTGTTGGTGGATTTTAAAGTGGAATTTGGTTTGTTTAAAGGTGAAGTTATTTTGGGCGATGAGTTCTCTCCCGATGGCTGCCGTTTGTGGGATAAAGATACCCGTGAAAAATTAGACAAAGACCGCTTCCGTCAAAATTTAGGCAATGTTGTTGAGTCTTACGAGCTTGTTGGCAATCGCCTAGGCTTAACGTTCTAATCAGGCTCAACTTTTTAAATTTATTGTTTGTTTGACTAAGGGTAGATCTCTGCCCTTAGACCTCTGCCAATAACTGTAATAACAATTAAGGGAGATCTGTCGTGATAGAAAGACGTTTGTTTGATCGGACTACCACATCAGTGCGGGTGGAAATGAGCAACCCCAGCTTTGGTACTATCGTTGGCTTTGCAAAAGATGTTTCCGATGGTGGAGCCCAAGTGCAAATTGAAAACCAGCCTTGTCCACCCATGGGCACTGAGGTTATGGTGATGTTTAAAAAATCCATTGGCCCTATCAATGCAGAGCCAGTGCGCATGAAAGTTATGCATCAATTCAGAAATACTATTGGCTTAATGTTTGTGCGTTAAGTTTATGTCGCTCTGCGTTTTCATCGCAGAGCAAATATTTCCTTTCTTACTTAGCCTCTCTACTTGCATTGCTCTGGCAGCGTCAGCTTTAAATTCCCTTGATGTGCATTTTTGGCGAATTGCTTAAGGTCGCCACAGGCAAGTTTTGCGTTGTCTGAAATATCCAATTCTTGCAGTGCTAGCATATGTAAAACTGGTTCAGCACTGGTTAAGTTATTTTTGCGCAAAATTAAGACCTTCAATTGGCTAAAATTGCTGAGCTGCGCAATAGATTGCAGCGCATTTTCAGATAAATTGAGCTGCTCAATGGAATAGAATTTTTCAATGCCTGCAAGTGATGTAATGCCTGCATGGCTGCAACTTAATTGTTTTAAGTCTTCTGCTTTGGTGATGTGGTTGTCGATAATTGTTTGCTCTACGCACGCGCGCAAATGTGTATCGGCAATAGTAAAATCTTTAAACAGTGAAGGCGGCGTATAAACCACATTGTTGTTAAGACTGACCGAATAGCTTTTGCAGCCAGTGATAATCGTGACCAACAATAATCCACCAATTGCAGAGAGAGATTTGCTGTACATAGTAAGTTTGCCTATAGTGCCCACGCAATGAGGGAAATGAAAGTGATGCGAGCATTCTGGCAGTCTCGCTCTTGAATGCCAACCGCTTTATGGCGATCGACCGCTTACTGTGACAGTGTTTTTTGATAGAACCTTTGAATCTCAAATAAGTCCATCTGAGATTCAAATAAGAAGTTTTGGTTCAGGTAATAATAGTTTGTTGTCGTTTATTAGATATGAGAGAGAATCCTATGAAAAAGTTAATCGTATTTTTATCCATCATCGCTTTTACGGGCTGCGCCACTGTAGACCCACAAACTGGCGAAAAAAATCCTAATAAAACTGGCAAAGGTGCCGGTATTGGCGCTATCGCCGGTGCTGTGCTTGGTGCTGCTGCATCGAGTAAAAGTGATCGCGGCCGCGGTGCGCTTACAGGTGCGGTGCTCGGTGCGGCGGTGGGCGGTGGCGTTGGCCACTATATGGACAAACAAGAAAAAGAATTACGCGATAAGTTAAAAGACAGTGGCGTGCAAGTGAGCCGTCAGGGCGATAATTTGAATTTAATTATGCCCGGCAATATCACTTTTGCGGTGAACAAATCTGATATTCGTTCCGATTTTTACTCCGTATTAAATTCAGTCTCGCAAGCGCTTAAAGAATACGATCAAACCACCGTGCGCATCAGTGGTTATACCGACTCTACTGGCCCCTTGTCACTCAATCAGCGTTTGAGTGAAGAGCGAGCCAACAGCGTGCGCACTTATTTGCTGGCGCAGGGCGTAGCGTCTGACCGTATCGACTCCGCCGGTTACGGCCCTGCTAACCCAATCGCCAGCAATGCCAGCGATGAAGGTCGTCAAGCTAACCGCCGCGTAGAAATTAAATTGATTCCTATTGCACAGTAGTAACCTAGTCGCAATTGCGCCTTGCAATGCGAATTGAAACTGTTGATAATGCGCGCCTCTTGCAAGGTGCGCAGTATTTTGTCGCACATACTAGCAAGTCGCTTTTTTTGAAAGTCGCTATGGTGATCTAGCCGGTCCCCTCGCAATGATGACCTGTGAACCCCGCCAGGCCCGGAAGGGAGCAACGGTAGCAGTTAGTTATGTGCCGGGGTGTGGCTGGTTAGATTGCCTCCATTCTCAGTTTTACACGCTAATCCCCCTCTTTAAAATTCCACAGCTAAGTCCTTAGTCTGCGATCTTTCGCGTGTCTATTTGGCCCCCATGACGCTATAATCGCCCCCATTTTGGCGATATCCATTCGTTCTATTCAGGGTTAGCAATTGGCATGAGTTATCAAGTTCTCGCGCGCAAATGGCGTCCGCGTATTTTCCGTGAAATGGTTGGGCAAGAGCATGTCTTGCAGGCGCTGATAAATGCGCTTGATCACAACCGTTTGCATCACGCCTATTTGTTTACTGGTACTCGCGGTGTGGGTAAAACCACCATTGCGCGGATTCTTGCCAAGTGCCTTAACTGCGAAACTGGTGTGAGTTCTGAGCCTTGCGGTACCTGTTCCGCCTGCCGTGAAATTGCTGAAGGCCGTTTTGTCGATTTAATTGAAGTGGATGCGGCATCGCGCACCAAAGTAGAAGATACCCGCGAACTGCTTGAAAACGTTCAGTACGCTCCCAGTCGCGGTCGCTACAAAGTTTATTTGATCGACGAAGTTCACATGCTCTCCAACAGCAGTTTTAACGCACTGCTGAAAACTCTGGAGGAGCCGCCACCACACGTAAAATTCTTGCTCGCAACGACTGATCCGCAAAAGCTGCCTATGACAATTTTGTCGCGCTGCTTGCAGTTCAATCTTAAAAATATGACGCCCGAGCGCATCGTTAATCATCTTAAGTTTGTACTTGAGCAAGAGGTGATTCCCTTTGAGGAAAGTGCGCTTTGGCTGTTAGGTCGCGCTGCCGATGGCAGTATGCGTGATGCGCTAAGCCTTACCGATCAATCGATTTCCTACGGCTCGGGCAAAATCACTCAAGCTGAAGTAGCCGCTATGCTCGGTACTTTGGATCAAGCGGCCGTCTATGAAATCGTCAATGCGTTGGCATCCTTGGATGGCAAGGCGATTCTTGGCGCAGTGCAGAATATGGCAGAGCAGGCGCCCGATTATGTAAATGCTTTGGCGGAAATGCTCTCGGTATTGCACCGCATCGCCATCGCGCAAGCCTTGCCGGAAGCGGTAGATAATAGCCACGGCGACAAAGAGCGCATTATGCAGCTCGCGCAACAATTGCCCGCGGAAGATGTGCAATTGTTTTATCAAACCGCATTGCTGGGCCGTCGCGATTTACCGCTGGCGCCCGATGCTCGCGCTGGCTTTGAAATGGTGCTCTTGCGAATGTTGGCTTTTAAGCCGCAGGGCGTAATGGATGTACCGACTCAGGCGCTGCCCCAATCGCAGTCTCGTCCAGCACAGGTTCCTACACCGCAAGCCTCTGCTCCGGCTCCGGTTGAAGTAATGGCAGTTACGCCAGAACCGCTAGTTGCCTCGCAGGTTCAGGCGGCCCCTCAAGTTGAACCTGTCAGTGCCCCTCAGACTTATGCTACACCAGCGCCAGTTGTTGAACCGGTTGAGCAGGCTCAAGTAGCGTCTGTTCCAGTTCCACAAGCGGCTGCTCCCGTTGCACAAGCGGCTGCGCCTGTGGCACAAACGCCTCCACCCTTTGATGTCCCTTACGATAATGCGCCGGAAATGACGGGCGATGAATACGATGAGTACGCCGCCGCGCCCGCGTATTTGGATGCGGGCGATTACAGCCCAGCACCCGAGGTACCCGAACCAAAAAAGTCTGAAGCGCCTGAAACTCAGGCGAGTGTGATTGTTGAAACCAAGCCTGAAATTCCACCTGTTGCGATTGTTGATGACGCGCCCTATGTTCCTCATGCGGTGCGCAAAATTTCCTATGAGCAAGCGACCCCACAAGATTGGCCTGAGATTTATTTGGGCTTGGGGGTGACGGGTATTTTACAAAGTACGATTGCTAACTGTCAGTTAGTTGCACGCACTGGCAATGAGTTTCACTTTATAGTGGATGACAATAACAGCACGCTCTATGACCCAAGCCATCAACAGCGCTTGTCTGATTTGCTGAGCAATTATTTTATTGAGCGCGTACACGCCAAAATTCAGGTTGGAAAAATTACCACAGAAACACCAGCCTTGTTGGCCAAGCGTCATCAGCAAGAGCGTTATGATAGAGCTGTGGTTGCGATAAAAACTGACCCCATAGTGTTACAGCTAATTGAACATTTTGGCGCAACGCTGCGTGAAGAAACTATTCAGGCAATTTAATTTTTAGCCAAGCCATTTAAATTTTGTGAGAGAAAAAGAGGTAGCTATGAATATCGGCGACTTAATGAAACAAGCGCAACAAATGCAAGTCAATATGCAAAAAATGCAAGAAGACCTTGCGCAGGCTGAAGTAAAAGGCGAAGCGGGTGCAGGATTAGTATCGGTAGTAATGACTGGCCGCCACGATGTAAAACGCGTGCACATAGACGATAGCTTGATGAGCGAAGATAAAGAAATGCTCGAAGATTTATTGGCTGCGGCGGTAAACGATGCAGTGCGAAAAGTTGAAACCCAAAATCGCGATCAAATGGCGAAGATGACATCGGGCATGGGGTTACCTGCCGATTTTAAAATGCCGTTTTAAGAGTTTACTAATTAATGTTCAGCCCCCTAATTGACGAGTTAATGTCTTCGCTTCGCTGCTTGCCCGGTGTTGGTCCTAAATCGGCGCAACGTATGGCTTTGCATTTATTGGAGCGTGACCGCGAAGGCGCTGAACGTTTAGCGCAAAGTTTACATAAAGCCGTAGAAGGAGTTGGTCGTTGTCAACGCTGCCGCACGCTGACTGAACAAGACTTGTGTGGTATTTGCAGTAATAAACG
>DAOORH010000159.1:0-7454 GCA_035389145.1 Cellvibrio sp. | reverse complement strand
CATCGCTTGGATGCCGATGCTGCGGGACTAATGATTATCGCCCACGATAGCCAAAGCGCCGCCAAGCTCTCAGTGCTATTTCAAGGCCGTGATATCAAAAAACATTATCAAGCTTGGGTGGTGGATGATTGCGAACTACCCGGCGGGGGAATGACACTGGATTTTGAATTGGATGGCAAAGTCGCCATCACCCACATCAAAAAAATCGGCGTAGCCAATAACGCGACCTTGCTGGATGTGCATATCGAAACCGGCCGTAAACACCAAATTCGCCGTCACCTCGCCAATATCGGCCACCCCATAGTCGGCGATAAACTCTACGGCACTAAAGCCAAAGTGGGTTTGCAGTTATTGGCTTATCGATTGGAATTTGTATGCCCTTACAGCCAACGAAATCTGATAGTTGAACTGGATAAAGAGCTGCAATTTTCACTCTAAAACAAAATCATGTACTTAGTAGGAGTGGCTTTAGCCACGAAGTTCTGAATATTCGCGGCTAAAGCCGCTCCTACAATTCGCTTAAAGAGAGCACTGAATTACAACTTACCCCCCATGCATGCTTTTCATAAAACCACCAAAATCTACATGATGCACAACGAAAGCAATAATCACTATCACCACCACGAGAACAATAACGACTTGTAAGCTTTTCTTCATACCAACTCCTTAATAATTTAAAAGAAACATTTGATACCCACCCACATTTATTCACGAATATGTCAGCACCTCCCTGATTGTAAAACGCATGGCGTTCAAGGCAGGAACCGTAGCCGCCAAAACGGCACCTACAACCACAATACACAACCAACTCAAAACACCATTTACAGACACCACAACGCTCAACGGCTCCATAGACATACCGGCTAACATCTGTACCATTAACAGTGAAAAAATTCCTGCTATAGGCAATGCAACCAAAAAGCTACATAAGGCAATTAATAACGACTCATTAATAATTAAAGAAAAAACGGTTGTGTTTTTAGCACCCAAAGTACGCATTACCGCGAACTCTCTTAAGCGCTCGCTGACATTAGTACTCATCACCGTTGCTAAACTTAAAAACCCCACCACAATCATGGCAATTGCAATCATGACCAAAATCAATACCATAATCATTAAGTGTCCATTGCCGCTTTTTTTGCGATGATTTTCTGTAGTGATAGCGCCGAGCGTAATGCCTGCTGCTTTAAATTCATGCTCAAGTTGAACTGCAAATTTATCTATATTGAATGCGCTAACATCATCTAGCCTTAGCCGAAAACTATTAGGCGTCGAATAAATTTGATTGACATATAAACTCGCCCCCATGAGCGGTTCATTCATAATACCGACTAGGCGAAAACGTTTATTTTTATCGTGTATACGCACATCGATCATGTCGCTGATTTTTTTATCGTAGAAAAGCGAAGTCTGAGCGCGTTGATTGAGCACAACTTCATCAACTCCTTGCGCGCTTAACCATTGACCTTTAATGAGCTCTAGTGAAAACATATTTGTTTGAACAGGCACCGCATATAACTTAAGACTGCCGTGACCACCATCGGGATAAACTCGTTCAATCGCTAAGCCATTTTGTGCTACCGGGGAAACTCCATATTTATTGAAAAACTCCACCTTATTAATTCCACTCATTTTCTGCAAAACAGCACTTATAGATTGTTGCGAATTGGATTCAGAGAAGCTAGATTCAATCTGATAAAACCTATGGGTTTGAGCTTTCAACCCCAAAGCATCCCACGATGCCAATAAATTTTGACTGGATAAAAATGTAGCGCCCGCAGTTGCCAACAAGAGTACTGTAAAGCTTAAGCGCCCGCGCCGCCGAAAAATATTACGTAAAGTCATAGCCCATATAGGCGACAGAAAATTTAACCTTAGATAGGTTTTGTTAGCGCCAGAAAAAACTTCAGCGACACCGTAATCATCCAGTGCAGCGCGAACTGTTTTTGTGGCTGCTACACGAATAGGGTAAATCGCCATAGTCACTGGTAACCCGATGCAAAACATTACACTGAAGAACCATAAACCCAGCGGTAATGATGCATCCGTAATATTCAAATTCAACAAATCTGCAGCCATAGCAATAAGACTATCACCGGCCAAAATACCCAACGGAAAACCTATCAACAGTGCAAGCACACCTATAGCCACTACCAGAATTAAATAGAGTAAAAAAATCTGTGTAGAGCTAGCACCGATTGTCTTCATAATGCCAATTTGTCGTACTTGCTGCGCAAGCAATCCCCATATAGTGGTGGCAATTAACACCGCGCCCAAGACTACAGCAAGCACACTAAACAAGAGCAGCATACGCAAGCCAGATGTCATCTGCGTCTGATGCGGATGTTGCGCAGGAGGTGGAACTCTAACTTCATGTACAGCCATAAGCGGCGTAATATTTTTCACGGTATCCGCAGCAATGCTCTCAATAGTCGCAGTGTTCAACTGTTCTAGTGAAACGGTAAATTTAATAAAACTTTCACCGGGCGATTCATTCAGCTCTAAAAAAGTAGTTTGCGACATATAAACGTAAATCACATGTTCCGTATCTGCAGGGCCTAGTGCGGGATCATGAACCGTACCACTCACAGCCAACGAATGCGTAACGCCATTTTTTCCAATCAATTTAAGCGAATCACCTAGGGATACATGCGCAACACCCAAGGCTTTGCGTTCTAATAAAATTTCACCGCGTTTTGGCCACTCGCCTGCATCTAACCGAACTTTATTAATACGCACCTTTTCTAAATCTGGCACTATAAAAATCAACGCCGTAACAAATTGATTCGAAGTAACTTCAACTTTAAAGTAAGCGTTCGCGCCAACTTCAGCATCACTAATGGCTGGATTTTTTCGCACCAACGATAGAATACTTTCTGCCCTGTCTACCACATCCGCTCCGCCCATTACATCTATCGGCCCAACCATGAGTTGGGCAGCGGCCGGATTAGTTTCCATATAGTTACTATGAACAGCGCGTGTTAGCACGGAGTAAGCCAACAACATTGCAACAATCGCTGCAGAGCTAACGGCAATTGCAATTATCATCATGGCGTAACGGCCAGGTGTTGCCGCTATATCACCCCAAAGTTTACGCAGTGCCGTTCTCATAAGGCCACCTGTGTAGCGCCATCAATCTCACCGTCTTTTAAGGTGATACTACGATCTACATAACGACTAATATCGCGTTCATGGCTCACAGTAATAATCGTTTTTCCTTCGCGAGATAAATCCGTAAACAATTCCATAATATGATCAGCATTAGCGGAATCTAAATTTCCCGTGGGTTCATCAGCAACTAATAACGGAGGGTCATTGGCCAACGCGCGGGCTATAGCCGCACGTTGTTGCTGCCCGCCCGATAAAGCGGCAGGCAATTTGTGAGCGTGATCAGCAATACCCACACGATCCAATAATTCTAAAGCGCGCGCAGCACGTTTATTGCGAGGAAATTGATTACAAAAATCCATCGGCAGAATAATGTTTTCTTGAATGGTTAGCGTAGGTAGTAATTGAAAGAACTGAAACACAATACCTATATGTTTACCTCGCCATTGATCTAAAGCATTTTGGCTGAGCGCTGTAATGGATTGACCTTGTATAACAATATCGCCTGTACTTGGGCTATCAATACCGGTTAGTAAATTGATGAGCGTTGTTTTACCGCTACCGGATTTCCCCACAATCGCAACGCGCTCACCTATCGCGATGTCAAGATTAATATTGTGCAACACACTAACGGAGGAACCCGCTGACTCATAGGATTTGGACAAATCCCGTAGGGACACCAAGTAAGACATAGAATTATTGGGATTATTGTGTTTCAACATCGCAATCTGAATCCTGTATTGGTTTTATTACACAAAGGTAAAAGAGATAAATTTATTAATCGCGGAATAGGTGCTGAGCGGCAAAATATTGAATTGAGCGGAAAATTTCATGCCGCATCAGAGCTTAAATCGTTCGCTATCATTGAGGCTCTTTACCACGCTGTTATCTCGCAACCAAATCCGTTAAGCTTTTAGCTGTAGCAAATGAAACTACAAGATAAGATTTATCGCCCTAACTGCGAAGAACAAAAATACCCACTTTGTTCGGTTCTATTTACTTAATAAAAATTTTTGACTATGACGACATACTCTCCAAAGCAACTTGTTGAAAAAAAACAAATGGGCGCAAAAGAGGCCGTTTTTAATATCTTTCATGATTTGATGAGAGAAAAAGGCTATGGGAAGATCACCGTACAAGACATACTTAAACGCGCTCAAATTGGTCGGACCACTTTCTATGCACACTTCTCCAGCAAAGAAGATGTTCTTAAAGCGTCAATCGACCATTTGCGCAATGGTTTACTAGCGGCCGTGAAAGCAGAAGTTGTAAAAAATGAGGCGCCACACACACCACCTCACAAGACACCCAAACTAAAATTTGCCTTTCATTTTTTTAACCATATTCTCAGCCATCACAAACTCTATGACGACATTGTAGGGCGCGATGATTTTTTTATTGTTGAGCGCTATTTTTTGCGTATGCTCGCCGACTTGATTGGCCGTGAGCTAACAGCCCCACAGAACACAAACCTCCAGCGTATTAAACTTGAGTTAACCATTCAGCATTTGGTAGGCGCGATTTGGTCTACCAGTATCTGGGCGCTCGAACGCAAACATTTATCCGCTAAGGCTATTGATGAGCACTTCCAAAACATGGCCTTCGCTGGGTTGGAAAAGACTCTAAAGACCTTATAAATTTGCGGCTTTTATACCGCAGCAAATAGCCGAATCAGCTATAGGTTTCCCCCGCTAACTGCCCTATAATGCGCGCCTCGTTTTTGACTAGTTTTTAAGCAGGCGCGTTGCATGTCTACCACCATCGAAAAACCCACCAAAAAGCTTTATATCAAAACCCACGGCTGCCAGATGAATGAGTATGACTCATCGCGCATGCGTGATTTGCTGGGCGAATCCCACAATATGGTGGCCACTGAAGACCCTGAAGACGCTGACGTTATCCTGATTAACACCTGCTCCATTCGCGAAAAAGCCCAAGAGCGTCTGTTCCACGAGCTTGGCCGCTGGAAAACCCTGAAAAAGAAAAACCCGAATTTAGTGATTGGCGTTGGCGGCTGCGTTGCCAGCCAAGAAGGCGAAGCTATTGCCAAACGCGCACCCCACGTAGATTTGATTTTTGGCCCACAGACTCTGCACCGCCTGCCAGAGATGATGGAAACCAAGCGTGCAAATGGCGCTGTGGTGGTGGACATCAGCTTCCCGGAAGTCGAAAAATTTGACCGTTTGCCTCAGCCCGATGCTGACGGCGTCAGCGCTTTCGTGTCCATCATGGAAGGCTGCTCCAAATACTGTACCTTCTGCGTAGTGCCTTACACGCGGGGTGAAGAAGTGAATCGCCCTGTGGCGGATGTACTTACCGAAATCGCCCACCTCGCCAAACAAGGCGTACGCGAAGTGAACTTACTTGGTCAAAACGTAAATGCTTATCGCGGCCCCAATGCCGATGGCACTACCATGGATTTGGCGGAGTTGATTACCTGTGTGGCGGCAATTGATGGTATCGACCGTATTCGCTTTACCACCTCGCACCCGGTCGAATTTACCGATGCCTTGATTGATGTGTATAACGAAGTCCCCGAGCTGGTAAGCCACCTGCACTTGCCGGTGCAAAGCGGTTCAGACCGTATTTTGATGGCCATGAAACGCGGCCATACCGCGCTGGAGTACAAATCCAAGCTGCGCAAAATCAAGAAGAATCGCCCGAATATCAGCTTTTCATCTGACTTTATTATCGGCTTCCCCGGTGAAACCGAGGCCGACTTTGAAGCGACTATGAAGTTGATCCATGATATGGATTTTGATACGTCTTACAGCTTCATTTATAGCCCTCGCCCCGGTACCCCAGCGGCCGATTTGCCGGATGATACCGATGAAGAAACCAAGAAAATGCGCCTGAAGATTTTACAAGATCGTTTGATTCAGCAGGCCATGGCAATCAGCCGCCGCATGGTGGGTAATACCGAGCGTATTCTAGTGACCGGTTACTCGCGCAAAGACCCCGGCCAACTCTCTGGCCGCACCGAAAACAACCGCGTGGTGAACTTCCGCGCCGACAATACCGATCTCATCGGTAAATTCGCAGACATTGTGATTGAAGAAGCGCTTACTAATTCCTTGCGCGGTGTGTTAATTAGTTCTGAATTGGATGATGACTGGGTTAAGTAATAGTAAATGGACGTGGCTGAACACCTGTTCAGCCACCCTTAAGCCAAATGAGACTTAGACTTTCCGTTTTTTTGCTTTATCCGCTAGTCGATATGGTTTAGTCTTGGTTTTATCTAAGTCACACGAGTTTATTGAACACTTTGAACAGCCCTATAAGTAGCTCTCAAAAGACCACTACTGCCCCCGAATCCATCCAGTTCACACTGGAACCTAATGACAGCCGTCGCCTTGCCAATCTCTGTGGTCTCCTTGGCCAACACCTACATCAGATTGAAAAGCACTTCGCCATTGAAATCCGCAATCGCGGCAATGACTTTGCGCTGCTAGGTGCACAAACCGCGACGACTACCGCTGCCCAATTATTGCGTCACCTCTACGCTGAAACTGCATCCGCTGAATTAACGCCCGATGAAGTTCACCTTGCCTTGCAAACCTCAGGTATTGAAGCCCTTATGGAACAACTGAATACACCTTTTGAAAATGATCGCAGCGCTGATCTTGATGTCACTGAATCCAACAATTCCGGCATCACTTTAATTCGCACTAAAAAATGCACGATTAAACCGCGCGGCGCGAATCAGCTTGGTTATGTAAAGGCTGTGCAAACTAACGATATAAATTTCGGTATTGGCCCGGCTGGTACGGGCAAAACTTATCTCGCCGTTGCTTGCGCGGTTGAAGCTTTATTGAAAGATCAAATTGAACGTATTTTACTGGTACGCCCTGCCGTGGAGGCGGGCGAAAAACTAGGTTTCTTGCCCGGCGATTTAGCGCAAAAAGTTGACCCTTATTTGCGCCCGCTCTACGACGCCTTATTTGAAATGCTCGGCTTCGATACCGTTGGCAAATTAATGGAGCGCGGTATTATTGAGGTTGCTCCCCTCGCCTTTATGCGCGGCCGTACGCTCAATAATTCGTTTGTGATTTTGGACGAAAGCCAAAACACTACCCGCGAACAAATGAAAATGTTTTTAACGCGGATTGGTTTTGGTACTACCGCCATTATTACTGGCGACCCCACCCAAATCGATTTGCCGCGCGGCATGGCCTCAGGCTTGCGTCACGCCGTTGAAGTATTGGAAGGCGTACCCGGCATTAGCTTTACGCATTTCACATCCAAAGATGTTGTTCGCCATCCGATTGTAATGCGCATCGTTGAAGCTTATGACGCCTTCGAAAAAGCCAATCCAAATCATAATGGCAATAACAGCCACAACCAGA
>DAOORH010000158.1:0-7473 GCA_035389145.1 Cellvibrio sp. | reverse complement strand
GTTTTAAAATAGCGTCAAAGGTATTTTGCGCTTTCATCAGCATATCGCAGGCGTCGCGCACCGCACCTTCGCCACCGCGTGCTTGGCTTTGCCAGTGCGAGCGTTCTACTACACTGCTGTGGCCGTTAGCGGGTGTAAGTGCCAATCCTACTCGGCACATCACGGTTAAATCTGGCCAATCATCGCCCATAAAGGCAATTTCATCCAGGGCGACTGGGTGCTCGAGCAGAATTTCCTGCAATGCATCCCACTTATCTTCGCGGCCTTGAATCAGAATTTGAATACCTATATCGCTAGCGCGTTTAGCGACGAGGTTGCTGGTGCGGCCAGTGATAATTCCCACTTTTACGCCGCTTTTTTGCAGCATTTTAATGCCGTGACCATCCAGCGTGCTGAAGGTTTTAAATTCATCGCCCTGATTGCTGAAATAGAGGCGGCCATCGGTTAAGACACCATCAACATCGAGCAAAAGGAGTTTGATACGGCTGGCGCGGGCTTGTAGTTCGTGCGCAGCTAAGAGGTTAGGCGATTGACTCAAAATAATTCCCTAAATTAAACAACACCTGCACGCAGCAAGTCATGCATATGTAAGACACCCACGGGGCAGGATTGTTCATCGCGCACGACCAAGGCGGTAATTTTTAAATCTTCCATCATCTTTAAGGCTTCTGCCGGTAGCGCTTTCACGCTGATGGTTTTGGGGGTGCGATTCATTAAATCGCTAATCGCCGCACCGCTGAGACTAATACCCTTATCAATAGTTCGGCGCAAGTCGCCATCGGTAAAAATCCCCAAGAGCTGATTTTTGTCATCTACTACAGTCGTCATACCAAAACCTTTTTCGGTCATGGTTAGCAGGGCTTCACTCAAGCTTGCAGTAGCAGGAACACGAGGGATTTTATCGCCAGTGTGCATGATATCAACAACTCGTAATAATAATTTACGACCCAGTGCGCCGCCGGGGTGAGAAAATGCAAAATCTTCTTCGGTAAACCCGCGGGCTTCTAACAGTGCAATCGCCAGTGCATCGCCTAATACCAAGGTGACGGTGGTGCTGGCAGTTGGAGCGAGGTCCAGCGGGCAGGCTTCAGTTTCTACGGCAATGTTCAGGTGAGCTTCAGCTACTTCCGCTAAGGTAGACGCTGGGTTACCGGTCATGCTGATGATTTTAATACCCGAACGCTTAAGCACCGGCAAAAGAGTCAAAATTTCGTTAGAGGTGCCGGAGTAAGAAATCGCTAGCACTATGTCGTGTTTGGTAATCATCCCCAAGTCGCCGTGACTGGCTTCGCCGGGATGAACAAAGAAGGCAGGAGTGCCGGTGCTGGCGAGCGTGGCCGCAATTTTTTTGCCGATGTGACCGGATTTGCCCATGCCGGTCACAATAATGCGGCCGGGGCAGTTGAGTATGAGCTCGCAGGCTTTATTGAATTCCTGATCGATGCGGTGGCTCAAGGCTCTTACGGCGTCAGATTCTATGCGAAGGGTGCGAAGCCCTGAGCTAATAAAATCGAATGTGGGCATAGATTCATACTCGTGATGACGATTAACACTACAGGTAGCGGCACAAGGCGGGCATTATAGCGATCTTGGGTGCAACTCGCTTGATATTGGGGATTGAATCCCCATTTTACAATTCCGTGTAATGCTCAATTTGCTCGCTGAGCTTGGATGAGATGGTTTTAAGCCTCTTCATTCAAGTATTTTAAGGATAAGCACCTGCGTTGGTCACATTAAGTTGGTCACATGTAAAAACAAAGGTGTTTGATAAGCTCGGCGTATTTTATTGGAACTTTTAATTAGGAAGCTAACTTCATGAAACCACTTTACCAAAACTTGACCGGCGCGCTTTTAACCTTGGCCTTGATGGTTGTTACACCTGCGGCACTAGCTGCCGAAAAAACACCTCAAGCGATTGTTGAGCAAGCGACTGTCGATATGCTCGCCACTGTGAAAAAACACAATGCCGCCGGTAAAAAAACCGATGCCTACTACGCTGATGTGCAAAAAACACTCGAAGCTGTGGTTGATTTCCCGTTTATCGCCAAAGCGGTAATGCGCAAGTCGGCTAAAACGGCTACGCCAGAGCAAATGGAAAAATTTACCGCTGTGTTTAAAAGTGGTTTGATTAAAACCTACGCCAAGGGCATCGCCAACTACGCGGATAGCACCATCAAAACCCTGCCCGTAAATATGCCTGCGGATGTACGCCGCGTGAGTGTGGATCAAGAAGTTAGCGACAAAGGCAATACTCACAAGTTGTCCTACACGCTAAAGTTGGGCGACAGCGGTGATTGGAAGTTGATTAACGTGGTGTTGAACGGCGTTAACTTGGGTGAATCTTTCACCAGCCAGTTCGATCAAGCCATGATTAAGAACGACAAGAATGTGGATAAGGTAATTGCGACCTGGTTGGAATCTAACTAAGTCCCAACTTTTTCCTGCATCACGAAAACCCCAAGTCTTACGGCTTGGGGTTTTTTATTGGCTTGTCGTGCACTTATTGATGCGATTTTGCCCCTATTCGGGTAAGATTCACGCCTTTAATTTTCCCCCCTATTTTTTTGATCAAGGGCTGCGCCCTGAGAGTTTTTCTATGCAAGCTGAGCAAATCAAAGCGCTTATTGAAAGCCAAATTCCCGATAGCCAAGTCCAAGTGGGTGTCAACGGTAGCCATATTGATTTGGTGGTCATTAGTCCTGTATTTGCAGGTTTAACGCCTGTTAAAAAGCAGCAATTAGTACTGGGAACCCTATCGCCACAATTTGCCGATGGCACTATTCACGCGGTTGATTTCGTGAAGACATTTACCCCTGAACAGTGGCAGCAACAGCAATAGGCAGCGACAACAATAATTTAGCGCCGTCATTAGCTCTCGTATATTAATTAGCTCTCGTACATTTTGGATAAGTAATGGATAAGTTTAAAATTCTGGGCGGTGGTCCGCTCAGTGGTGAAATCTGTATTTCTGGCTCAAAAAATGCGGCTCTGCCGATTCTTGCCGCCGTTCTGCTCGCAGATAGCCCTGTCACTTTGCACAATGTCCCACACTTAAATGACATCACCACCATGAACAAGCTTCTTGCTTCCATGGGGGTGATGATTGAGGGGACGAACGGTCATGGTTTTGTGTTGGATTCCAATAACATCACCGACTTCACCGCGCCTTATGATTTAGTAAAAACCATGCGCGCCTCCATTCTAGTGCTGGGCCCTATGCTCGCCCGTTACGGCGTAGCCAATGTGTCTTTCCCCGGCGGTTGTGCGATTGGCTCTCGCCCGGTGGATATTCACTTGCGCGGCCTTGAGGCCATGGGTGCAAAAATTGAGATTGACGGTGGTTATATTCGTGCTACTTCCGAAGGCCGTTTGAAAGGCACGCACTTTCTAATGGATACCGTCACCGTTGGCGGTACTGAAAATCTGTTGATGGCTGCTGCTTTGGCAGATGGCAAAACTATTCTTGAAAATGCCGCGCGCGAACCAGAAATCGTTGATTTGGCGAATATGCTGGTTGCTATGGGCGCAAAGATTGAAGGTATTGGTACCTCAACTTTGACGATTAACGGCGTTGAATCCCTGCACGGTTGTACCTACCGTGTTATGCCTGACCGTATTGAAACCGGCACTTATTTAGTGGCCGCCGCTGCAACTCGCGGCAGCGTTAAATTGACTGCTACTAGCGCCAGTTATCTGGAAGCGGTGATTGTTAAACTTGAAGAAGCCGGCGCAGATATTACTCACGGTGATGATTGGATAGCCTTGGATATGCACGGCAAACGCCCCAAAGCCGTGAGCTTGAAAACCGCGCCTTACCCTGCGTTCCCAACCGATATGCAATCGCAATTTATGGCGATGAATGCGGTAGCCGAAGGCGTAAGCCATATCACTGAAACTATTTTTGAAAACCGTTTAGTACAAGTGAACGAACTAAACCGTATGGGCGCGCATATCACCCTAGAAGGCAATACCGCTGCGGTAACGGGTGTTGAACGCTTGAGCGGCGCGCCAGTCATGGCGTCTGACTTGCGCGCATCTGCAAGCTTGGTAATTGCGGGTTTGGTGGCGGATGGTGAAACCTTGATTGATCGTATTTACCACATTGACCGTGGGTATGAGGCGATTGAGGCAAAATTCCAAAGTATCGGCGCCAGTGTGTGTCGCGTGAAAGGCAGTTAAAGAAAGGCAAGATGATATGACTCAAACGCTGACCATCGCTCTGACTAAAGGGCGCATTCTGGAAGAAACTCTACCGTTGCTAGCTGCAGCGGGCATTGAGCCGCTGGAAGATATGGAAAAAAGCCGCAAGCTGGTTTTTGATACTACTCAGGCAGGCGTTCGCTTTTTGTTGTTGCGCGGTGCTGATGTGCCCACTTACGTGCAATTTGGCGCGGCAGATATGGGCGTTTCCGGTAAAGATACCTTGATGGAAAACGGTGCTGATGGTTTGTACGAGCCATTGGATTTGAACATCGCCCGCTGCCAATTAATGACCGCTGGCGTAAAGGGTGCGACTACACCTGCTGGCCGCATTCGTGTGGCCACTAAGTATGTGAATATCGCCAAACAATATTACGCCTCTCAAGGCCGCCAAACTGACATCATCAAGCTCTATGGCGCTATGGAACTAGCCCCGATTATGAATTTGGCGGATGAGATTGTAGATATCGTAGATACCGGCAATACCTTGCGTGCGAATGGTTTGGAACCGCGTGAATTTATCGCTGATATTAGTTCGCGTTTGATTGTGAATAAAGCTTCCATGAAAATGAAGCATGTGCAGATTCAAACCATCATTGATCATATCGCCAAAGCCGTTAAGGCTGATTAATGGCTATCCTGCTCATTGCGAATTGCAATGAGCATTTTTCTTTTCCATCCCTGATTATTCTGTAAATCCGATTGAACGAGCAAAGCCATGTCTGAATCACTTATCACCCGTTTAGATGCCAGCCAAAGCGACTTTAAACAGCGTTTGGATGATTTGTTAGCGTGGGAGTCTGTCAGTAATACAGTTGTAGCTGCCGCCGTCGAAGATATTATTTCGCAAGTTAAGGTTACTGGTGACAAAGCTGTTCTCCTTTACACAAACAAATTCGATCGTAGATTTGTTTCGTCGATGAGCGAATTAGTGATTACCGCTGCGCAACTCAAAGAGTCGCTTACCCAAATTACCCCCGAGCAACGCCAAGCGTTGGAAGTTGCGGCTGAACGTATTCGCAGTTATCACCAGCACCAGTTGCAAGCTTCATGGCGTTATACCGAAGCCGATGGCACTGTTCTTGGCCAACAAATTACGGCTATGGAGCGCGTTGGGCTTTATGTTCCAGGTGGCAAAGCCTCTTACCCGTCTTCAGTATTAATGAATGCCGTGCCTGCGAAAGTTGCGGGTGTAGATGAGTTGACCATGGTAGTGCCCGCGCCCGACGGTGAGTTAAGCCCCATGGTTCTGGCGGCTGCTGCAATTGCGGGTGTTGACCGTGTGATTACTATTGGCGGTGCGCAAGCTGTTGCTGCTTTAGCTTACGGTACCGAAACGATTGCCAAAGTGGATAAGATTGTCGGCCCCGGTAATATCTATGTGGCTACAGCCAAGCGCGCTGTATTCGGCCAAGTGGCTATCGATATGATTGCTGGCCCCTCTGAAATTCTCGTGATTTGCGATGGCTTAACTGATCCAGATTGGATCGCCATGGATTTGTTTAGCCAAGCTGAACACGACGAGCAAGCCCAAGCAATTTTGTTGTGCCCAGATGCGAATTACCTCGATAAAGTGGACGCCGCAATCGCTCGTTTATTACCTACCTTAGCGCGCAACGAAATTGCAGCGACTTCACTGAAAAATCGCGGTGCATTAATTAAAGTTGCAGATATTGATGAAGCCATTGCAGTGAGTAACCGCATAGCGCCGGAGCATTTGGAATTATCGGTTGCTGACCCAGAATCGCTGTTGCCAAACATTCGCCATGCAGGTGCAATCTTTATGGGCCGCTTTACGCCAGAAGCTTTAGGGGATTATTGCGCAGGCCCAAACCACGTATTACCAACCTCAGGTACCGCGCGTTTCTCATCGCCATTAGGTGTGTACGATTTCCAAAAACGCAGCTCGATTATTATGTGCTCAGCGGCGGGTGCATCGGAGTTATCGAAGGTTGCTTCGGTGCTTGCTCGCAGCGAATATTTAGAGGCTCATGCGCGCTCGGCGGAATATCGTATTAAACAGAGAAGTTAAAGTAAGTAATTTCAAGACGTTAAAAAGGGAGCTTCGGCTCCCTTTTTTTGATCTGAGGTTGTTGACTTGAAGTATTTTATTTGGGTTTGTTACAGCGTTTAGGTTTTGGTTTGGTTGAGCGGAGAAAGTTCTGCAATCGCTTTAATTTCTAATTTTTTCCCGTCGCGCAATATTTTTATGATGACTTCAGTGCCGGGTTGGAAGCTGCGGACAAGATTAAGTGCAGCGTGGAACTTGGTAATGGGCATTACGGTGCCTATAGGTGTGTCATCAAGTGGTAATTCATTGATCTGAATAATGATGTCATCTTTACGCAACCCGGCTTTTTCGGCAGGGCTATTTTTTTCAATACCTATCACCAGAAAACCATTCGTCCCAAAGTGCTCGCTACCTTTTTCGGTGAGGGGGGGGGCAATTAATCCCAACCACCCTTTGCGTACCTCGCCATACTTAATGATTTCTTTTAGCGATAACATGGCTGTGTCAGCGGGTACCGCAAAGCTTATTCCCACTGACGCTGTTCCGGTTTCATCGAGAGCGGCGGTGTTAATGCCAATCAGATTACCCCGAGCATCCACCAACGCACCGCCAGAGTTGCCGGGGTTGATGGCGGCATCGGTTTGAATAAAATTTTCATTACTGTTAATGCCAAGGTTCCAACGGCCGGTGGCGCTAACAATGCCTTGGCTAACACTTTGGCCAACACCATAAGGGTTGCCGATTGCAAGAACCACATCGCCTACGCGAATATTGTTGGATTGTTCGATATTGATGGCTGTTAGCTTTTCGCTTTTAATTTTCAGCACTGCCAAATCATTTTCAGGGTCAACACCCACCAGCTCCGCGGAGGTAAAACGGCCATCGTTGAGGAGCACCTGAATTTTGTCGGCACCGTTAATCACATGGTTATTCGTCAAAATAAAACCATTGGTATCTACAATTACGCCAGAACCCAACGTGCGTTGCATGCGTTCTTGTAGTGGCACATTGGAGTTGTTGTAGAGTTGGCGATAGTAGGGGTTATTGTAGAAACGAGGGTCGCGCTCTAATACTTTCTTTGCGGTGTAAATATTAACAACGGCGGGTGCGGCACGGCTCACGGCATCTGCATAAGACACGGGGCCAGCATTTTCGGTTTTACTAACCACTTGAATGGCCTGCTGGCCACGTAATTGTGGGAAGACTAACATCGCCAATAACGCGATAATAACGCCTACTGCCGTTGGCCAAGCTGCAAATTG
>DAOORH010000157.1:6096-7483 GCA_035389145.1 Cellvibrio sp. | reverse complement strand
CATAAGCTTGCGCGTCACGCATTGGCCGTTGGCGATAAAGTTTATCGCTACGGCGCACCTATTGGTTCTATGACAGAAGCTGTCGCTATGGGTGAGCATGTGCATATGCACAATATGCAAAGTGATTACATTCCCAGTCATACCCGTACACGTCAAAACAAAGATCGGAGTGAAACCTAATCATGGCCAACACTATTCAATTTAAAGGCTATGGTCGACAAGATGGCCGCAAGGGAATTCGCAACGTGATTGTGGTTGCCTATTTGGTGGAATGTGCGCACCACGTTACCCGCCGAATTGTTAACGTGGTGGATGATATTGATGTTCAGCTGATTGGTTTCCCCGGTTGCTATCCCAATCAATACGCTTACGAAATGATGCGCGCAGTTTCAACGCATCCCAATGTAGGCGGCGCTTTATTAATTTCGCTAGGCTGCGAAAGTATGAACCGCGATAAATTGTTAACAGAAATTCGCGCCAGCGGTCGCCCCGCAGAATTACTAGTCATTCAAGAAGCGGGTGGAACCAAATCCACCATCGCTGCTGGCGTTGCTGCTATCGCACGCATTAAAGCAGAGGCTGACAAAGCGCCACGCGTGCCTATGGATTTAAGTGAATTAATTGTGGGGACTATTTGCGGCGGTTCCGATGGCACCAGCGGTATTAGCGCAAACCCTGCAGTAGGCCGTTGCTTCGATGCCTTAGTTGAAGCCAATGCCACTTGTATTTTTGAAGAAACGGGCGAGCTTATCGGCTGCGAAACGATTATGGCGGATCGCGCGGTCACACCAGAACTTGGTGCTGAGATTGAAGCTTGTGTTGCTAAAGCAGAAAATTATTATCGCATCATGGGTTTTGGCAGTTTTGCACCGGGTAATGCGGATGGTGGCTTAACCACGATGGAAGAAAAATCCATGGGCGCTTATTCAAAATCTGGCTCATCGCCCATTAGCGGTTTAATTAAACCCGGCGATATTCCTCCCTCTGGTGGGCTATATTTGTTAGACGTAGTGCCGGATGGCGAACCGCGTTTTGGCTTTCCAAATATTTCCGACAACGCCGAAATTATCGAATTAATTGCTTGCGGTTCGCACGTGATTTTATTTACCACGGGTCGTGGTTCGGTAGTTGGTTCGGCTATTTCTCCCGTTATTAAAGTCTGCGCGAATCCAGAAACCTATCGCCGCTTAAGTGAAGATATGGATGTAAACGCTGGCCGAATTTTAGAGGGCGAAGCAACGCTAGATGAAGTAGGTGAAGAGATTTTACAAAACGTTATTGATGTAGCTTCAGGCAAACGCAGTGTGTCAGAAGAGTTGGGGCATCAAGAATTTATTTTGACCTATAAATCCTTTGAACCCATTGGCCCGAGTTGTTTGCCGGTTAG
>DAOORH010000157.1:0-5996 GCA_035389145.1 Cellvibrio sp. | reverse complement strand
AAAACCGCAGTAATCACCGCCGCCGCGCAAGGCATTGGCCGCGCTAGCGCCGAACTTTTCGCCGCACAGGGCGCACGCGTTATAGCAACCGATATTAATATCGATGCGCTAAAAGATATCGTCGGCTGTGAAACACGCAAGTTAGATGTTTTAAAGTCAGATGAAGTCGCGGCTCTCGCCAAAGAAATTGGCACTATAGATGTTCTATTTAACTGTGCTGGCTATGTGCACAACGGTACTATTTTAGAGTGCGAAGAAACAGACTGGAATTTTTCCGTAGATTTAAACGTGACATCTATGTACCGTATGATTCGCGCATTCCTACCGGGTATGATTGCTAACGGTGGTGGTTCAATTGTAAATATGTCATCCGTGGCAAGCTCTATTAAAGGTGTTTCCAACCGATTCGCTTACGGTATGACCAAAGCAGCGGTAGTTGGTATGACTAAAGCCGTAGCCGCAGATTTCGTCGCTCAAGGTGTACGCTGTAATGCCATTTGCCCTGGTACAGTTCAAACGCCATCGCTTGAACAACGTTTGCATGCAACTGGCGATTATGAAGCAGCCTATAAAAGTTTTGTGACACGTCAACCTATGGGGCGTTTAGGCAGTGCGTTAGAAATGGCGCAGCTCGCACTTTATTTGGCGAGCGACGAATCTTCATTTACCACGGGCACTATTAATATTATTGATGGTGGGTGGACTAATTAAATATAGGCGACTCCTCCCTTTTTCAAAATGGGCAATGATTTCCTTCTTAATTTAAAAAGAGAAACAATTATGAAACTACTGAGATACGGTTTGCCCGGCCAAGAGCGCCCAGGGATTTTAGATTCAGATGGTAATGTGCGCGATTTGTCTGGCGTAATTGCAGATGTTAGCGGCGTTACGCTTTCAGATGAAAGCCTTAAAAAAGTTGCATCCGTAAATATAAATTCATTACCGCTGGTTGTAGATCCTGTGCGCTTTAGCTCCTGTGTAAATAATGTGGGTAAATTTATTTGCATTGGCTTGAACTATGCCGATCACGCTGCAGAGTCTGGAGTGGCAGTGCCTGCAGAGCCGGTGGTATTTATGAAAGCCACCAGTGCAATCACTGGCCCCAATGATAATGTGATTAAACCACGTAACTCCACCAAGTTGGATTGGGAAGTAGAGTTGGGCATTGTTATAGGTAAGCACGCCAGCTATGTTTCAGAAGCTGATGCAATGGATCATATTGCTGGCTACTGCGTGATTAACGATGTGTCTGAGCGCAACTTTCAGTTAGAGCGTCCGGGTGGTCAGTGGGATAAGGGCAAGGGTTGTGATAGCTTTGGTCCGCTTGGGCCATACCTCGTGACTAAAGATGAAGTGCCTGATCCACTGAATTTAAATTTGTGGCTTAAAGTAAACGGTAAAACTTTCCAAAATGGTTCTACCAATAAAATGGTATTTGGCCCCGCATTTTTGGTGCACTACCTCAGTCAATTTATGAGTTTGCAGCCGGGCGATGTGATCAGTACTGGCACGCCACCAGGCGTAGGTCTTGGCCAAAAACCGCCGTTGTATTTAAACGAAGGTGATATTATTGAGCTAGGCATTGAAGGTATGGGTACGCAAAGGCAAGTTGTAGTTCAGGCGTAGATTATATTTTTTCAACAATTCCCGCATCGCGGGAATTTTGCCTTTTAATGGTCTTAAAACTTAATAAAAATAACGGGAAATTAAATCATGCTAAAAAAATCCTCTTTAATGAATTCGGTCTTTATTGGGTATGCAAGCTTGGTGTTAGTTGCATGTAATCACGCTAATCCAAAAGCATTGGAAGATAAATCGGTAACGACGAGTTCTGTATCTTCGCTTGCGCCAGTTCTTAGCTTATCTGGTCAGCGCATTGATAAAGTTCGAATCGTGATTGAGAGCCCAACGGGGCAGCAAGTACTCGAAGATGCGCAAGCGCAAGTACCGAAAGTCGCTGGATCGTCAGCGCCGAATGCGGACGTCTCTGTTATGAAATCCGATAAAAGTGGAAGCAACGATGCACTCACTTTTGCGTGGAAAGACTCATGGCGGGCGGCACTGAATTTTGAAGCAATAACGCCGCTTGATCTTGGGGATTATATGGCCGCAGGAATTGTTGAATTTGATTTGAATGTGATTGAACTTGCGAAAGGTGGTTTGGCATTCAAGTCAAAGTGTGCGGGTAATTCGTGTGAGCGTAAGATTCCTTATTTGCTAGAAGGCCGCAAGTTGATCGGAAAAGGTTGGCAGCACCTTAGTGTGCCCTTGAAATGTTTTATGCATGAAGGCGATAATTTCTCTGCAGTGAGTTTACCTTTTTCAGTTGAAGTTGGCGGAGAAGGTAAGGTCGCTGTGGCTAATCTGAACTTTGCAAAGGCTGGCACAGCGACTGTTTCTTGCCCTGATTATAAAACCCTGTCGGTAACGCCCGATTTGTTAAATGAATGGTGGTCAGTAAGTTGGTGGATGCCACGTCATTTACAAAAGCTGGAAGAAGTAAAAACCAAGAAAAATGCGCAAGTTATATTTATCGGTGATTCAATTACTCAAGGCTGGGAAAAAGATGGCTTTAATGTATGGAATCACAACTACGCACAATACAATGCAGTTGCTCTAGGCTTTGGTGGTGATCGCACAGAAAATGTTTTATGGCGTTTGCAGCAGGGTGAAGTAGATGGATTAAACCCTAAAGTGGCGGTGCTTATGTTTGGCACCAACAATACTGGGCATCGCCAAGAAACCCCTAAAACAACTGCGGCGGGTATTAAGCGCAATCTAGAAGAACTTCAACAGCGTTTGCCCAACACAAAAATTTTGTTGCTGGCGGTTTTCCCGCGCGATGAAAAACCCGATGGTGAGTTACGCCAAATTAATAACAGGGTGAATGCGATTATTTCTGGTTTTGCCGACAATAAAAAAATATTTTTCCTCGATATCAATAAATCCTTCTTGGATGCCAATGGAGTTTTATCCAAAACTATCATGCCTGATTTGTTGCATCCTAATGAACAGGGATATGAAATTTGGGCTAAGGCTATGGAGCCCACCCTAAAAAATCTGTTAAAAAAATAGCTTACAGTGCTGGCTAATGTTCCTGGCGCTATAAATTGCATGTTTATCTTGAAAATCAATCGCCCAGCCTAAGAAACTGGGCGATTTTTTTATCTCTAGGCATAATGCTCAGTTTAAGCAGGGTATTGCATTAGATCGGTGAGTTGTGAGGCCGTATGAAAATTCATGGTGGTAGAAAATAAGGATAAGAGATTATTAACCTCACTCTTGTGCAAGTCACTAAATTCATAAAAGTCAATCGAGAATCACATGAATATAAAATTGAAGCAGCTGATAGCTTGCCTGACGCTCATCGTTACCCCTGAAATATGGGCAAGCGCTACCGATACTCAAACCCAATTCCTGAGTGGAGTCGATAAAGACGATACCGTGTTGTGGGATTTTAAATTAAATGCCGGGCGCAATAGCGGCCAATGGAAAAAAATTCCGGTTCCCTCCAACTGGGAAATGCAAGGTTTCGGCACTTATCGCTATTGGAACGATTGGCAAAAAGACCCTGTGCCGGATACCGAAGGTTTGTATCGCACGCATTTCAGACTGCCAGCGGATTGGAATAATAAACAGATTGAAATTGTATTCGGCGGAGTTATGACCGATACCCAAGTAACCTTAAATGGTAAGCCGATTGGCAAGATGCACCAAGGAGGTTTTTACGAATTTCGCTACGATATTTCTGCCGCAGTGAATCTTACTGGCGATAATTTGTTAGAAGTAAAAGTTAATCGCTACTCTGCAGATGAATCCATTAATCGCGCTGAGCGCAGTGCAGATTTTTGGTTGTTTAGTGGTATCTATCGTCCAGTATGGTTAGAGGCCAAGCCGCTCGATAATATTGATCGCGTTGCTATTAATGCCAAACACACTGGTGAGTTTTCTGCAGAGGTAAATTTAAATCGTACTGGGAAGTTAGCTGACAAAATTGTTGCACAGCTGGCAACTTTAGACGGTAAAAAAATCGGCAAGCCGATTGTTAAAACTATCGCTGCCGATCAAACCAAAATTCAGCTACAACAAACATTTGAAAAATTAACTCCTTGGTCAGCGGAGAATCCCCAGCGCTATCAAATGGAATTTTCTCTGGTTGCCAATAATAAAACCTTGCATAGCATTACTCAAACGATTGGATTTCGCACAGTTGAACTGCGCAAGGGCGATGGTTTGTATGTGAATAATGTCAAAGTGCGTTTAAAAGGTTCCAATCGCCATACCATTTGGCCAACCTCTGGCCGCACCACCAGTAAGGCGCTGAGTTATCAAGATGCGCGCCTGATGAAAGAAATGAATATGAATGCGGTGCGTATGGCGCACTATCCACCCGACCCACATTTTTTAGAAGTGGCAGATGAAGTGGGTTTATATGTAATGGATGAATTAACCGGTTGGCAGCAAGCTTATAGTGCAAAAGCGGGAGAACCTTTAGTAAAAGAATTAATTGAGCGCGACCATAATCATCCTTCAATAATTATGTGGGCCAACGGTAACGAAGGCGGTTGGAATACAGAGTTGGATGATGACTTTACGCGTTGGGATATTCAGGCGCGCCCAGTGGTTCACCCTTGGGGTTTATTTGGTGGTATTAACACCGCGCATTACGAACCTTTAAATTGCTGCCCCGGCCGTTTTTTTGATGGCGAAGATGTGTTTATGCCCACCGAATTTTTGCATGCTTTGTACGATGGTGGTGCAGGCGCGGGCTTAAATGATTGGTGGAATAAAATGTTGGCGAATCCACTTAATGCGGGCGGTTTTATTTGGGCCTTTGCCGATGAAGGTATAGTGCGTGATGATCAAAATGGCAAAATTGATGTTGCGGGTAACCGCGCACCCGACGGCATAGTGGGTCCTTATCGTGAAAAAGAAGGCAGTTTTTTTGCGGTAAAAGAAATTTGGTCGCCGGTATATTTTCCGCTATCGGAACAAGAGCAATTACCTGCAAGTTTTAATGGCAGTCTCTGGGTAGAAAACCGCTATGAATTTACCAATCTCAATCAATTGAGTTATAGCTGGAAGTTAATGCGCTTTGCGGCACCAGGCTCAGCGAATTCAGCAGTGCTTAATCAAGGTGATTTTAAAACGGCATCAATAAATCCTGGTGAGCGTGGACGTGTGCAAATAAATCTACCGCAAGATTGGCGCGATGCAGATGGATTTTATTTAACGGCGAAAAATCCACAGGGCGAAGAAATTTATACGTGGTCGTGGATGATTGCTGATGCATCACACATTGTTGCGCGCGCACAAGCGAATCAAGTGGTAGACACTGAAGCTGCGAATGTTAGTGAAAGAAATGACGCTATTGAATTAACCAACAAAACCTTGAGCGTTGTTATTAATAAAACTACTGGTTATTTGCAAAGCATTAAACGTGGAGATAAAACTCTGTCTGTGCAAAATGGCCCACGTTTAGTAAACGGTAAAGGCAACTTAAAGAACATTCGCGCGTACACAGAGAAAAATGAAGCAGTAGTAGTTGCGGATTACGAAGGCGAGTTGCGTAACATTGAATGGCGTTTGAAAACCAATGGCTGGCTCAAACTCAGTTATGCTTATCAACTGAAAGGTGGCTCTAAAGCGGATTATATTGGTGTGACTTTTGATTACCCGGAAGCGCAAGTTAAATCTATGCGCTGGTTGGGCAAAGGCCCTTATCGCGTGTGGAAAAATCGCACTAAGGGCGTTGAATATGGTGTGTGGCAAAAAGACTATAACGATACGGTTACCGGCTTGTCGTGGAATTATCCTGAATTTAAAGGCTTCCATGATCACGTTTATTGAGCTGAAATAAATACCGGTGAGTTACCGCTGACGGTATTGATTAATGATCCCAATATCACTTTGCGCATGCTAACGCCAAAGCAGGCGAGCGGTGACTTGGAGAATCCCATGACGACGAAAGTGGAATTCCCCGCCGGTGACATTTC
>DAOORH010000156.1:0-7514 GCA_035389145.1 Cellvibrio sp. | reverse complement strand
ACCCAATTGAGCGATAAACTATTGCTATTGAATTCACCATCGTAGGCAACATTCGCATCTAACGAACGCCAATTCTGCCACTGCAAGCGCACAAAGCCATTGTGACTCTTGAAAAAATCTACACCCGCTGCCCAACCGTAATTTAATCCAAACTCGGTCGCAGAATGGGAATCGTACTCGCCATTGCCAAAATAAGTGACATCGTAATCAAAGTTGACCATGGAACCCGCCAAACTTGGCCCCGCGAATAGACTCAACGAATCTGTAAGCGGTAAATGACCAAAAGCATGTAACCCGAGCGTGACAATCGACCAGCGATTACTGGTCACTTCAGGATCATAGAAAAAACTTTCTTCGTCGTGCGTCCCAATTACAACTTCCAGCACTGTGCCGGGGTCGATTGCGACATCTAAACTAGCTTCAAGCGAAAAGTATTCATTGACTTGTTTCCCCACCAATCCGCGAAAATCAAGGTTGGGGGAAATGCAATCACCACCGGAAAAACTCGGCTGGTATTTAGTGCGGCACGCCTCTGTTAAACCAACACCAACGCCACCATAGGTATCCGCCCAAAGTGCTGGAGCGACCAACAAGAAACATAAACCGGCAAATATTTTTTCCATGTGCAATTCCTAAGCAGTCGTTATTTTCAAAATGATTAATACGAGGCTGGCGATTGTAAAAAGCTCGCATTAATCAAAACTGAACAACCTTGCTTATGGCATTGCACTTACAGCAAATTTACTTTGCTGCGTTGTAAAACATTGAATCCATCTGCACTTCTTGTAGTTTGTGCACAATCGCTGCTTCCTGCTCGCTTTCATCTTCATGCACTTCATAAGCTTCAGGTTTAATACCTAAACGCTTAAACAATTGCATATCTTTGTTAGCTTCGGGGTTCGGCGTGGTCAATAATTTTTCGCCGTAGAAAATAGAATTCGCGCCCGCTAAAAATGCCATAGCTTGCGTCTGCTCATTCATTTGCTCGCGGCCCGCCGACAAACGCACATGAGATTGCGGCATTAAAATTCTGGCGACGGCGATGGTGCGAATAAAATCGAAGGGATCTAAATCGGCTTCGTTTTCCAGCGGTGTGCCACCCACCTTTACCAACATATTGATGGGCACAGATTCAGGATGCTCAGGCATATTCACCAATTGCTGTAGCAAACCAGCGCGATCCGTTTCATCTTCGCCCATACCAACAATACCGCCGCAGCAGACTTTCATACCGGCTTTACGCACATTGGCGAGAGTATCTAAACGATCTTGATAAGTACGAGTAGTAATAATTTCACCGTAGTACTCGGGAGAGGTATCAAGATTGTGATTGTAATAGTCGAGACCGGCGTCAGAGAGTTCTTGCGCTTGAGCTTCATCCAACATCCCTAAGGTCATACAGGTTTCTAAACCCAGCGCTTTTACGCCTTGAACCATGGTAGTCACGTAGGGCATATCTTTATTTTTGGGCGAGCGCCAAGCGGCGCCCATGCAAAACCGAGTTGCACCGCTGGCTTTAGCGGCTTTGGCTTCTTCGATGACTTTTTCTACCGCCATGAGCTTTTCGCGCTCAAGGCCAGTATCGTAACGAGCAGATTGCGGGCAATAAGCGCAATCTTCTGGGCAGGCGCCGGTTTTAATGGAACAGAGCGTGCTGACTTGAACTTCGTTGGGGTTGAAGTGCGCGCGGTGAACCGTTTGCGCTTGAAACATCAGATCACTAAAAGGCAGATCGAACAGCGCTTGAATCTCAGCGCGAGTCCAGTCGTGACGAATAAGAGGCTTGGTGAAAGCGTTCATAGCGGGAATCCATTAATACGAGTTAAAGCCATATTAACGGTAAGGACAAAGCTGTCAACCTAAAAATGATTTTCAGGTTGACAGCCTTTAGGGGAGTAGGATTCTAATACAGGCTATCTGCAATCGCGCGTATATCATCTCTGTGCATTACCACCAACTCCAACTCATTGGTATCGGTAATCGCATTGTGCTTCTCAGAGAGTTTTTGAAAAGCCGCCAAATGACTGATAGGCGGTAGGCGATTGGCCGTCATGCGCGCTTTTAGCGAGTGGTAAAGGCCGAGGTTAATCACATCAATCAAGCCGAAGGAATCATGCTCTGCCGCCTGCCAGTTGCCTACCTGGCGCACTAGCTGGATGTATTCTTCATCCATCTCCCATTTCTGCAAGAGCGCGATCCCCAAGCTTTTGGCAAATTCACGGCATAGTGCAACATAAGTCTCGCGATCGGGAACCGGAAGATCGCCCGATTTAAATACCGACAAAACAGCCAGCGTACCAACCTCGCTCAACAAACTACCCAATAACGCATAATCCGGCGCGACACGGCCCACTTTCTTGGCGATAAGCGCACTCATACTGGCCTTGGTGATCAGCCGATCCCAGGAGGCGGCGAAGATGCGGGTATAGGCCTGAGTATTGCCGCTAAAGAGGGATTTTATGGCGTGCAGCATGGTGACTCGCTCCACCTGCGACATACCCAAAATTCGCACCACATCAAACACCGTTTGCGGTGGCATATGGCTATGCATCATTACACTGGAGGCGTAACGCAAGAGAAGATGGCTGAGATCAGCATCGCGCTCAATCACTTTGCTGAGCGTATGAGCGCAACTGTCTGACCGAATTAACGCGTGGCGGATATCTTGGGTGATACTTGGCAAGAGCGGCAGATGCTCCTGATCATTCAATAGTCGAGCTACTGCGCTTTTGTAACCGGCGTAATCACTGCTGTTAACCACATCCACAAGGTACATCCTTAAACAAATCAAATTATTTACAACGAAAGCTTCTCTAAGCCTAGAAGAAGCCCAAACAAATTCAATGCGCTCTTGGATATTCCGTGAAAATTGCTAGACTGGCGGTTATAAATCAGCCAAAAGGATGTTTGGAGAATGTTACAGCTCACTACAGCACTCGCGCGCCTGCGAAGCCTAAGCCAGAATTTTTTACCCCGCAGATGTCTGCTCTGCGCCAGCACTCTGCCCAACGGGTTGTTGTGCTTGGGCTGCCAACTGGATTTACCGCACCTCTCCCATAAAAACCTTTGCCAACAATGCGGCCTGCAGATAGAAAGCCTCAGCAATTTTTGCGGCCATTGCGTACGCCAGCCACCTCTATTTGAACGCAGTATTATTCCCTTCGCGTACGAATATCCCTTGAATGGATTAATTCATCAATTCAAATATCGCCGCCATCTAACCTGCGGAAAATTATTGGGGCAAATGCTCGCCGAGCATCTTAAACATTGCGCGCAAGACGATAACGCTTGGCACACACCTGATCTACTTATCCCAGCGCCCATGCATTGGCTTAAACGCTGGCAGCGCGGTTTTAATCAAGCGGAGTTTTTAGCGCAGCATGTCGCGCGCGAGTTACATATTCCGCTGGCCACCAAGATTGTTAAGCGCACCCACAAAACACCCGCCCAAAAAGAACTCACCCGCGCCGAACGCCAACAAAATTTGCGCAAAGCTTTTGCTCTTTCTGAAAAAAATCGCATACACATAAAAGGCAAACGGATTGCAATTATTGACGATGTTGTGACCACCACCGCTACGGTGCGCGAGCTGAGCCAGTTGTTGATCAAGGCCGGAGCCAAAGAAGTTCAGGTGTGGGCTTTGGCGCGAACCATGTGATTGAAGACATTTTTCCTTTCCTCCTGATTTTCTTTTAAACTGCATCGCTCCTGCGACCCTCAAAATAACCAACACCTAGAATAACGAGCCCGCCCATGACCACACTCACCCAGTTTTTTGATGCCCTAAATGGTTATATTTGGGGCCCACCGATGCTGATTTTAATTTTTGGCACCGGCCTGTTTTTAATGTATCGCCTCAGAGCTATGCCACTGCTCAATATTGGCCGCGGCTTTAAACACTTATGGCAAGAGCGCAACAAACACCCAGATCACGATGGCGAAGTCAGCCCCTTACAAGCCTTAATGACCTGCCTCTCTGCCACCATCGGCATTGGCAATATCGCAGGAGTTGCCACCGCCATTTTTATCGGCGGCCCGGGCGCCTTGTTTTGGATGTGGTGTACCGCATTGGTCGGCATGGCCACCAAATATTCCGAGGTGGTATTGTCCGTTCACTATCGCGAAAAAGACAGCCACGGCGAATCCATCGGTGGGCCTATGTATGCCATTAAAAATGGCTTAGGTAAGCGCTACGCATGGCTCGGCTTTTTATTTGCGCTATTCGGCGGTCTGGCAGGTTTTGGCATTGGCAATATGGTGCAGGTTAACTCCATGGCGCAGGCACTTAACGGCAGTTTCGCCATCCCCTTTTGGTTGACGGGTGCGGTGACTACGGCAATTGTAGGCATAGTGATCCTTGGCGGCGTAAGGCGTATTAGCCTATTTGCGACCGCGCTCGTGCCCTTTATGTGTGTTATTTATGTTTCCGCCGCCTTGGTGGTGCTCGCGCTTAATGTGACTGAAATCCCCGCCGCCTTTGCCACTATTTTTCGCGAGGCTTTCACTGGCAGCGCTGCTGTAGGTGGCTTTGCCGGTTCAACCATGATGCTCGCCATGCAGTTTGGCGTAGCGCGCGGTGTATTTTCCAACGAAGCAGGCTTAGGTACGGCCGGTATCGCCCAAGCTGCAGGTACCACCAACTGCGCTGTCCGCTCCGGCATGATTGGTATGCTCGGTACTTTTATCGATACCTTGATCGTATGCACCATGACCGGCTTGGCGATTGTCTGCACCGGCGTGTGGACATCCGGCGCCAAAGGCGCAAGCCTTTCCGCCGCTGCTTTCGAGCAGGCCATGCCCGGTTTTGGCAGCTATATTCTCAGTATTAGCTTGGTGGTTTTCGCCTTCACCACCATCCTCGGCTGGAGCTACTACGGCGAAAAATGCTGGATTTACCTGCTCGGCAAAAAAACCGTAATCCCCTACCGCATCCTCTGGGTTGCTGCGGTTATGATCGGTGCCGTCGCCAAATTAGAATTTGTATGGCTTATGGCCGATGTACTCAACGGACTTATGGCGATCCCCAATTTAATCTCGCTACTGCTATTGAGTTCGGTAGTGGTAGCGCTGACCAAGGATTATTTTGCGAAAGCAGCAAAGCCTTAACAATCTTGTGATATTGAGCTAATCAAGCAGCTGGATGACATGGGGGCAACCCCGTTCAAATTAATTCGCCCTAAACCGACTTTAGGGCGTATTTTTTCCCCACTGGTCATTTATTTCTGCGAAAATCCGCATCCTGTTTTTCGGCGCGCAAGCGGTGGTACTGTCAGCCTTCTTAAGGCCAACCTTGCCCAAGCGTCTCTATGCACTTAGCTCTATTTGGAGACCACCATGAAGTTTCGTTTTCCTATTGTCATCATCGATGAAGATTTCCGCTCCGAAAACACCTCCGGCCTTGGGATTCGCGCACTTGCGGATGCCATGGAAAAAGAGGGTATGGAAGTACTGGGCGTAACCAGCTACGGCGATCTATCGCAGTTTGCGCAGCAGCAATCGCGCGCTTCCGCGTTTATTTTGTCGATTGATGACGAAGAATTTGGCGAAGGTTCGCTGGAAGAAACCGACCACGCGCTCAAGTCTTTGCGCGCCTTCGTGGAAGAGATTCGCTACAAAAACGCCGATATCCCAATTTATCTCTACGGTGAAACCCGCACCTCACGCCATATCCCAAACGATATTTTGCGCGAGCTACACGGCTTCATTCATATGTTTGAAGATACCCCAGAGTTCGTGGCGCGCCATATTATCCGCGAAGCGAAATCTTATTTAGACGGTCTTGCACCACCATTTTTCCGCGCCTTGGTTCACTACGCGAACGATGGTTCTTACTCATGGCACTGCCCCGGTCACTCCGGCGGCGTAGCCTTTTTGAAATCGCCCATCGGCCAAATGTTCCACCAGTTCTTTGGCGAGAACATGTTGCGTGCGGACGTATGTAACGCGGTAGAAGAACTTGGCCAATTGCTCGATCACACCGGCCCCATCGCTGCGTCTGAGCGCAATGCTGCACGTATTTTTAATGCTGACCACTGTTACTTTGTGACCAACGGTACGTCTACCTCCAACAAGATGGTATGGCACTCCACCGTGGCACCGGGCGATATCGTGGTGGTTGACCGCAACTGCCATAAATCGATTCTGCACTCAATCATTATGTGCGGCGCGATTCCCGTGTTCTTAATGCCGACGCGCAACCACCTCGGTATTATCGGCCCTATTCCGCTGGAAGAATTCACCCCAGAAAGCATCGCACGAAAAATTGAAGCTAACCCCTTCGCGCGCGCTGCCGTGAACAAAAAACCGCGTATTCTGACCATCACCCAATCCACCTACGACGGTGTTATCTACAACGTAGAAACCCTGAAAGATATGTTGGATGGCAAGATCGATACCTTGCACTTCGACGAAGCTTGGTTGCCGCACGCCACCTTCCACGACTTCTACAAAGATATGCACGCGATTGGCAAAGACCGCCCGCGCGCCAAAGAGTCGATGATTTTCTCCACCCAATCCACTCACAAATTGCTCGCCGGTATTTCACAGGCATCGCAAGTATTGGTGCGTGAATCTGAAACTGTAAAACTCGATCAAGATGCGTTTAACGAAGCCTACTTGATGCACACCTCTACCTCGCCGCAATACTCCATTATTGCGTCTTGCGATGTAGCTGCGGCCATGATGGAAGCACCGGGTGGAACCTCACTGGTAGAAGAATCCATCTTGGAAGCCCTCGATTTCCGCCGCGCCATGAAAAAAGTGGACGAAGAGTGGGGGCAAGATTGGTGGTTCCAAGTGTGGGGGCCCGATGAATTCTCTGCCGACGGCATTGGCGAGCGCGACGACTGGATTCTGCGCAGCGATGACAACTGGCACGGCTTCGGCAAATTGGCGACCGGCTTCAACATGCTCGACCCGATTAAAGCCACCATTGTTAACCCTGGATTATCGGTAAAAGGCGACTTCAGCGAAACCGGTATTCCAGCGTCGATCGTCACCAAATACTTGGCAGAAAACGGCGTAATTATCGAGAAGTGCGGCCTCTATTCGTTCTTCATCATGTTCACCATCGGCATCACCAAAGGCCGCTGGAATACATTGCTGACTGCACTGCAACAATTCAAAGATGACTACGACAAAAACCAACCTATGTGGCGCATCATGCCGGAATTTGCGCAAGCGAACCCACGTTACGAGCGCATGGGCTTAAAAGATTTATGTCAGCAAATTCACGATTTCTACAAGGCTTATGATGTTGCGCGCTTGACGACTGAAATGTATTTGAGCGATATGCAACCGGCGATGAAACCGTCAGATGCTTTCGCAAAAATGGCGCACCGTGAAATTGAACGTGTACCCATTGATGAGTTGGAAGGTCGCATTACCTCAATTTTGTTGACGCCATACCCACCAGGTATTCCGTTGTTAATTCCGGGCGAACGATTCAATAAAACCATCGTGGATTATTTGCGTTTCGCACGCGACTTCAACGAGAAATTCCCCGGCTTTGAAAC
>DAOORH010000155.1:0-7538 GCA_035389145.1 Cellvibrio sp. | reverse complement strand
AGGCTCAAGGTCTGGGTTAAGAATCCAGCTCTCCTGCGGCAGGTTTTGCAACATGGGGCGCAAGCCGCGCATTTTAGGGTGACGCGCCAAGTGCTGAATTCGCGCTACCGCCAAGGGCGATGCTAAATCTACCCATCCCACCACTGCTTTTACTAAATTCGATTCATCGGCAAGCTGGAGTAAAAACTCAGTATCCAAATCGCTCTCTTGCGATTGCACTAACACTGAACCAGTCACACCTGCTGTCTGCGCCAATGGCTCTAAATCTGCTGGCAAAAAATTGCGATAAATATCAGCGAGATCAGCCGTTGGCCAGGTGCAATCGTGTTTGCCAATACGCCAGAAATGTTGATGAGCATCTATCACCACAAACTCCCTCGCTTAAGCCAAACGAGAACAGCTGCGGGCGTAAGCGGCGATCACCACAAAACACGCCAAAGGCACTAGCACCGCAATATGAATAGACGATATATCGGACACGAAACCCATAACCGCCGTTAAAACCGCGCTGCCAATAATGGCCATAATCACCAAGGATGAACCCACCTTACTCTGTTCGCCCAAATTCTTAACACTGAGCGCAAAAATGGTGGGGAACATCAGCGACATAAAGAAGCTAGTCGCCACCAGTGACCACATACCTAAATAGTTAGGCAGAAGAACAGCAACCGCACACAACACTACATTTATTAAGGCATAAATCATCATTAATACACTGGGTTTAATCTTGATCATAAGCGCAGTGGCCACAAAGCGACCGAGCATAAAAAGCACCAGCGAAATTAATAAGTAATTCGCCAACTCTTTTTCGCCCGTACCCGGTAACGCTTGCTGGCCGTAACGAATGGTGTAGCTCCACAAACACACCTGCGCACCCACATAAAAAAACTGTGCCGTTACGCCAAACATAAACTGGCCATTGCGCAATAAGTTTTTGTAATCTGCCCAGGTGCCCACTCCGGCATCGGTAGACTCGGTGGCCACCTTGGGAAACTTAACCAACAATACGAATAAGGCCCAACAAAAAACAATTGCGCCCAACACTAAATAAGGCCCTTGTACCGCGTGAGATTCGGTTTGATAAAACTGCTCAAGCGCAGCGGGAGCCATAGCGGCCAATTCATCGGCAGTTGGCTCATGGCCAGAGAGAATATATTCGCGACCAATTAAAATGCCGGCGATACAACCAAAGGGATTAAACGACTGCGCAAAGTTCAAACGGCGCTCTGCGGTGGCTGGGTCACCCATGGCAATAATTAAGGGATTGGCCGAGGTTTCTAAAAAGGCTAAACCGCTCGCGATAATAAACAGCGCGCCTAAAAATAAGGTGTATTCGCGCACCGCAGCGGCGGGATAAAACAAAAATGCGCCGAGAGCGTACAACAACAAACCTGTGACCACCGCCGCTTTGTAACTAAAGCGTTTTACGTAAATGGCAGCGGGAATGGCAAACACAAAGTAGCCGGTATAAAAAGCCGACTGCACCAAGCCCGATTTCAAATCTGACAAGGTAAATACTTTTTTGAATTGAGTAATCAAAATATCGTTGAGGTTATTCGCCATTCCCCACAAGAAGAACAAACTAATAATCAGTATGAGTGGCACCAAAAACGAAGCATTTTTTTCATTATTATTCATACTATCTCCACGCGTTGCTGCGCGCTAAATACGTGTTATGTCATTTATAGTTGTTATGTAATTTATAGTTGTAATCTGCACTTAGCGAGCGCCACATGCTCAAGAAACCACGCTGAACTCTTAAGCTCTAAACCACACCTGAGCGCTAAATACTCGCCTAAATACCCACCCACATAATAGAATAACAGCAATTTATATATAAAACATAAGTTATATATAAAATATGATAGCATAAAGTCAATCAAACCATAACATAGATAATCTATAAACTTCGAGCCACTTTATGATCCTTGCCAACATTGATGATTACCGCGAACTCGCCCGCCGCCGCCTGCCTCATTTTCTGTTTGAATATATCGACGGCGGCGCGTTTAGTGAAACCACCCTGCGCAGCAACAGTAGCGATTTGCAGAAAATTATGTTGCGCCAACGGGTTTTGCGCGATGTTTCAAGCATATCTACCGAAACCACGCTCTTCGGCCAAAAAATGGCTATGCCGATTGGGCTTTCACCTGTAGGTATCGCCGGTTTAAATGCCCGCCGTGGCGAGGTGCAAGCAGCCCAAGCTGCCGAGGAAGCGGGCGTGCCCTTTTGCCTCTCTACAGTATCCGCCTGTTCAATCGATGAAGTACGTGCAGGCGTAAATAACCCCGTATGGTTTCAACTGTACATGATTCGCGACCGTGGTTTTCTGCGTGAAATTCTCGCCCGCGTGAAAGCGGCAGGCACCAACACCCTTCTCTTCACCGTAGACATGCCTGTACCCGCAACCCGCTACCGCGACATGCGCTCCGGCCTCTCTTACGGGAGTATGTTTCAACGCAAACTCACCCGCTCGCTGCAAGTAATGCAACGCCCACGTTGGGCTTGGGATGTAGGTGTTTGCGGCCGCCCGCACAGCCTAGGAAACATCGCCCCCGTGCTTGGCGATAACGCAGGTATTGACGAATTTTGGGCATGGCTTGGTAAAAACTTTGACCCAACGGTGACCTGGGCCGATATAGATCGTATCCGCGCTGAATGGGATGGCCACTTTATTATCAAAGGCATTTTAGACCCCGAAGATGCCAAACAAGCTGCCACCATAGGCGCCAACGGTATTATCGTTTCCAACCACGGCGGCCGTCAGTTAGATGGTGCCAGCTCAGCCATTCGCGCGCTGCCAAAAGTGGTGGATGCGGTAGGCGATGATGTAACCGTATTAATGGATAGCGGAATTCGCAGTGGTTTAGATGTAGTGCGCGCACTCGCACACGGCGCAAAAGCAGTAATGATCGGCCGCCCTTGGGTGTATGCGCTAGCGGCAAAACAGAAAGCAGGCGTGAGTGAAATTTTAAATTTATTTGCTAATGAAATGCGTGTGGCGATGGCGCTGAGTGGCTGCACCAAGATTGAAGATATTAATAAGACGATGATTGAGATGAGTGAGTGAGTTGGGTAATAGCGGGTAATATTTTTTGGCTGCCGATAAGCCTGCGATTAGTATAGGCTTCTTGAACAAACCGCCCTGACTGGCCAATAGGAATAAATCCTGTGGGCTGTGTAGTTTGGACTGTTTAATAAACTGTTATGTGTATTCACTGATACTCGGCGTATTTCGAGCCACTTGGATTTTTTCTAAAAAAGAATAAGAATCTTCAAGTAAGTTTGTTGGCATACTCATACTTTTATTAAAATTAATCCTAGCTTCAAGTAAATCAAACATATTGAATTTAGCATTCATTTTGGCGTCACCTTCGGGCGTTCCTCTCATGTCACTGACGCTTCCATCGCTATTAACTTTTAAAAGTGGTGGAGGTAAAAATGCTGAGCTTAAATCACCTTCTCCAGCTTTCATTAAAGCATTGGCAAGAGCCATAGATTCGTTGTAGCTCATATTCTTAGGGTCAAATGATTCAGCAAGTTCACGAATAAACGGCTTGTGCGGCTGTGTATTGCCGGTAACGGCTGTGTTGGGAGGCGCATTGTTGCCGCTTTTCTGCGCTGGCATTATCGTTAATGCGCTTGTTGAACTTCCAATTTGCATAGTTAACTCCTAATATTAATGGTTATAAATTCGGCAGCAATACGTATGCCAATAAAATAGTGCATACAAACACATAATAATTCGTTGCAGCGCCAGTCGCTACGCTCCTTGGACAGTTTTTAAGTCGCGGTTTTGTGCACTATGAATCAAATACAAATTAAGAATTTAATTGAAGAGCATGCTGAAACAATTCGCAAGCTTCACGCACGAGTGCATGAAACATTTATATCTAGAGAAAAAAGCTCAGATAAAAGGAATGAGTGGCAACGAGCTTGCGAAGAGTTTCATAAGCGTTATCCTCAGCTTGCCTTCATAGGCGGCTATGATGGGGCTCTGGAAAGAATTTTAGCTGGTGACCCGCATACTATTGAGGTGGCATTTTGCTTTCTTGAGTGCAGGCCATATTTTTTTCGCTCCGGTTATATGTATAAAGACATATATCGTAAGCTTAAATGTGCTCCTTTAAATGATGTTCAATCAAAACGTTTGACTACAATAGTTTCTTTGTACACTGCTTGGCGTGCAACCAAAAACAAACGTCATGCATAATAAGCGACTGTGGTGCCAACTATTAAAAATTAGGCTTGGCACCACTGCTTTTTATCGCGCCCCATAGAAGCTTTACCGCTGCCGCGTGGGTTACGCTGCTCGTTAAACTCGCAGCTAACCCACCCTACAAAAACAATATTCAATTTCTGCTATTGGGTAGATTGGAAAAGCGCAGCGCCTTCCGACACAAAAGTACCGAGGCACTGCACAAGGTATTTAAAAATCATGTCGGAAAGGCGCCGGAGGCTTTTCCTACATTTCACTTATTTGTCATCATCTTAGTGTAGTGGAGACGAAAGGGTGTGCTGGGGGCTGCGCTTAGTGATGTTTTAGGCGTGTAATATTTTTTGGCTGCCAATAATTCTGCGATTAGCATAGGCTTCTGGAACGAACTGTATTGACTGACTAATAGGAATAAAAGCCTGTGGGCTGTATAGTGGAGACTGTTTAATAAACTGTTAAACCAATACAAGGAATAAAATCTGTGCCATTCTCTGAATCTGAAAAAGCAGTATTGCTAAGTGTTAAAGGTGTAGGGCCAAAAGTTGTAGAGCGCTTAGAGCAAATGGGATTTATAACGCTATCCCAATTGGCTAAGGCTGACATAAATAATATTTTGGAACATGGCGCAAATATTACTGGCTCAACGTGCTGGAAAAATAGCCCTCAAGCAAAAAATGCTATTAGTTCTGCAATTCAAGCAGCACGCAGTTTTTCCCTATAAAAACGGTAAAAGAGCACATATAACTTCTTTAATATATGGTTAAAAGGGAATGAGGTTTTTTGAATGGCATTGGTTATATTTGCAATCAAACTATTCCTTTACTATCCGTAATAAAAAAGGTTGGTAAACATAATTCTCCCAGAATATATCATCGAGCTGATTATTGACCCTACCTCCTTTAAGTTTTACCCACACTAACTCATTAACCTTGTCCTGCCAAAAGGCCTCAGTAGTTGAGTTTTTGACCTCATTGAAACTATTCACTTTTGCATAGGTATGAATCAGAATCGCGTTGAACGGTCTATTGATTGTCACCTTGGCATTGATGTCGCCTGAAAATTCAAAGCCCACTACAACTTCATCATCTGCCGATAGTAGATTGGTAATGTTGTTATAATTAATGCTAAAAGGTTTATTTAAATCCGGATAAGTTACCGTATAAATGCCTCCTTTTTGTAAAGCCACGCTTTTCATCACTTGTAAGAACACGCTGTTGGTCTCATAAAGCCTAACGCTGTCTACCGGGTTAAGATTGTCGTCATAACGCGAAAACAACATTCCTGTTCTGTTTTCTGAGCTGCCGTTTTCTGCACTGATCGTTAAGCTGTTGATGCCGTAAAATGGGCCTTTAACACTCACGCCTCCACTTACTGCCGCAGAAGGCGCCACTTCAGAAACCGCGCTACCATAGGTGTAAAAGGGTTTGTCATAGACATAATAATTATTTTTTGGTCCCCAAAATCCCTGTGGATCCCAAATCGCTCCCGCGAGACTAAAATGAGGAGCTGTTGAACTCACTATGTGTTCGGCGTTAGCCTGACTGGGGGTAAGCTTTACGCCAGCATGACTGTTAACCAGTACCACACCTCTTGTTAACCAATGCCCCTTTTCTACTGGGCGTAAATAATAATCGACAGTGGAAAATGCGCCCGAAAGCTTTAATGGATTGGCCGAGAAATTGACAATTTTCGTACCCATAATGCTATAGGTATGATGGTAGGACGCAAAAGCAGATGGCACAGCCATATTGTTTTCAACTGCAGGGTTTTGTGCATGATTAAGGCTTCGGCCAACGGCAAGGCTATTGATAATCAGTCCATTATCACCCGAACCGGCGAAATGCTGATCGCTGTGATCTGCGCTCTCATTGTTTTTGACATTAACGTAAGTTGCCCGCTCCCAAATACTGGATCTATTTTTAAAGGTTTTTAAGCCATCTATATCAAAACGCCTCCACGTATCTCGGGGCCAAACAACCTCCCTTTCGGTCACGTCTGCTCGATAATCTTTTAATCCTGAATCTCCAGTATTACCAGCATCATCAGTTTCAGGATGATCGTTGTGTAAGCCTGCGCCTGCGCAGCTGTGTGCGGTATTATTCTTGAATGTCCCAAACATCATTCTTCTGGGGTTCATTGGGAGATTATCGATGGTTGACAAAGCATCCCTGGACTCACCGAACAACTTGGAAGGAAAGGCGAGCCAATAACCAATGCCATGAATATCGCCAACATGGTTATCAATAACTGTATTGTCAGGATTGCTTAACCAGAAGCCTGATGACCCTCTACCATTAGCAGCGAGTTCATGTTTTTTTAACGCAAATTGCGCTTCTGGATTTCTAACATGCAATACCAGATTGCCTTTAAAAACGTTTCTTCTTTCTGCGGCATCTTCTGTGAAAACCGCGTGCCCCAACACATTGTAAACAATATTATTTTCAACAGTGACGCCATTGGTGCCATGAACCACGATACCTCTGTTGGCTGACTCGTTCACTGTAGAATTTTTGAAATATTGGCCTGTAGCATCTTGTAGTAGCGTTGATCCATCATAGCTGAGCATGTGCCAATGGAATGGGTAGCGACCTAGCCGGCCTTTCTGTCCGCCTCGTTTAATTTCAACTCCCGACACATAAGCATATGAAGAACGCATAATCATGACGTGAGCACCAAACCCCTCATTTTTCCAAACATCATCATCTGGTGCCTCGATCACAATATTTCGTGTGAGGTTACCAATTGGCGCCCTTTCATCAATTATTTTTGGCGGCTCAGTTTTTTCAACGCCATAAATTGATTGAAAATCGGGCATAGGAGCTAAACTGTCTGGCGTGAGGCTTATTCCTTGGTCGGTCACATATTGCAACCTCCCCCAATGGAATGCGTTTAAAGGTTTACTGAGGTTAACTGTTTTATTAGAGACACTTAAGGCCGTTATTTTTTGCGTGACAGATTTTTTATTAGCGGCTTCGAAGAAATCAGTTGGGCCAACTACAATCTCATCCCCTGCTTTCCAGTTGACTTGTTTCTCAAGCACCAGTGAAGTGCTTTGATCGGGGGCATGTGCGTCAATTTTAGTCCACAAGGTTTCTGGTGTATAACCATGAAGCTCTAATTTACCACCATGCATCACCATAATACCCCGAGTTCCCATACCCATATGACTGTTGGCTGAGTTTGTATCGGTGAGTGTAATAATCGCTTTCTGCAGGAATGGATTTGCTTCTGTACCCACCTCAAGCGTACCGTGAACTGCAATATTTTGAGCCTGCAGATGTACATTTTTGCGAGCAAAGGTGAGCTTACCATCAATCGTTAA
>DAOORH010000154.1:0-7551 GCA_035389145.1 Cellvibrio sp. | reverse complement strand
AGATACGGGCGAAGTACCCCAATATGCAGCCCAAGGGTTTAGTGGGTTTATCGTAAGTGGTGCAATTGAGCTAACCCTTAACTCAGAAGTTTCGTTGCTAAATAGTGGTGATGCTTTTTCACTGGGCGCAACTCAGGCCTATCGTTTGCGCAATTTATCCGCCAGTGAAGCCTGCGTCATATTGGTTTGTAACACCTAAATTTCTATCTCGCGCCACAAACCGTTCACCATCTTTTCGCCGCCTTAGCTATCACCGTCACATTTCTAGCGCCCTTTTTGGTGCGTACTTTTCACCAAATCGCGTTTGCCTGCTACACTCAATCCAGCTTCAGCATTTTATATCAACCTCTAAGAGAAGATGCTTATGTTCCAAGGAAAAGCGCTATCCCTCACCAAACACCCTGACGGTATTGCCGAATTAATTTTTGATTTGCAGGGCGAATCAGTTAATAAATTTAATTTGCAGGCTGTGTCAGAATTAGATCAAGTTTTAAGCTTGCTTGAGAATGCCAGCGATGTAAAAGGCTTGCTCGTCACCAGCGCGAAAGATGTGTTTATCGTCGGCGCCGATATCATGGAATTTGGCGCGGTTTTCTCCGCTGGGCCAGAACAAATAATTGGCCACCTCGCCAACAATAATCGCAATAATTGCCGTCTCGAAGATCTGCCATTTCCAACAGTCGTCGCTATTAACGGCATAGCCTTGGGTGGTGGTTTAGAGTTCTGTTTGGCGTGCGACTATCGTATTGCCAGCACAGCCGCCAGCAAAATTGGCTTACCGGAAACCAAGCTTGGGATCATTCCCGGCTGGGGCGGTACAGTGCGTTTACCGCGTATTGCTGGTTTGGATACTGCGGTTGAATGGATTGCGGCAGGTAAAGAAAATACCGCTGAGCAGTCACTCACTGCGCGTGTTGTTGATGCTGTGGTTGAACCCGCAAAATTGCGCGAAGCTGCATTGCACTGTCTCAACCGAGCCATTATCGGCAAGTTCGACTACCAAGCGCGTCGCGAGCAGAAAAAAGGCCCGCTAAAACTCAATTTTATTGAATCTATGATGGCGTTTGAAACTTCAAAAGCTTTCGTAGGTGGCCAAGCAGGTCGCAACTACCCAGCGCCCGTTTCCGCGATTAAAGCCATGCAAAAAGCGGCAGATAAAGGTCGCGATGAAGCCCTACACGCTGAAGCAGAAAACTTTGCCAAAATGGCACAAACACCGGTAGCGCAATCCCTAGTTGGTATTTTTGTTAATGAACAATTGCTCACCAAAAAAGCCAAGAGTTGGGAGAAAAAAGCCGACAAAAAAATCACCCGCGCGGCAGTCTTAGGGGCGGGGATTATGGGCGGTGGTATTGCTTACCAATCCGCCCTGAAAGGCACCGCTATTAAAATGAAAGATATAGCCCAAGCTGGCATTGATCTCGGTCTTTCGGAAGCTAACAAATTATTGAGCAAACGTGTTGATCGCAAAAAAATGACCGCGTCTGAAATGGGCGATGTGCTTAACCGCATTGAGCCAACGCTGGTTTATGACGGGTTTGATAATGTCGATATAGTTGTTGAAGCTGTCGTTGAAAATCCAAAAGTTAAGCAAAGTGTTTTAGCGGAAGCCGAAACCAAAGTGAGTGCAGATACAGTAATTGCTTCCAACACTTCAACCATCTCAATTACGTTCCTTGCCGAAGCTTTGCAGCGCCCAGAGAATTTCTGCGGCATGCACTTCTTTAACCCTGTGCACATGATGCCTTTAGTTGAGGTTATTCGAGGTGCAAAAACATCTGACAATGCAATTGCGCGTACTGTGGCTTATGCAAATGCCATAGGCAAAAAAGCGATTGTGGTAAAAGATTGCCCCGGCTTCTTAGTAAACCGTGTGCTGTTCCCGTATCTGGCTGGCTTCGCCATGTTGGTGCGCGATGGCGTGGATTACCAACGTATCGACAAGCTTATGGAAACCTGGGGCTGGCCAATGGGCCCTGCGTATTTGTTGGATGTAGTCGGGATTGATACTGCCGTTCACGCCGAAAAAGTAATGGCTGATGGTTTCCCTGATCGCATGAAGCGCGATTTTAAATCTTGCACAGATGTGATGTTTGCCGCAGGCCGTTTAGGTCAGAAAAATTCCAAAGGTTTTTACAATTACGAGTTAGATAAGAAAGGCAAACTCGCAAAAGTGGCGAGCCCTGAAGTGATCGAATTATTGAAACCCGTTGTTGCTGCAACGCCATTAGAAATCACCGATGAAGATATTATCGCGCGCATGATGGTACCCATGGCGACTGAACTGGCGCGTTGCTTGGAAGAGGGCATTGTCGAAACTGCTGCTGAAGCTGATATGGCCCTGGTTTATGGCACAGGTTTCCCTCCGTTTAGAGGTGGCGTCTTCCGTTGGATTGATTTTATCGGTGCGCAAACTTTTGTCGATACAGCCGCTAAATTCAGCAGCCTAAGCGCACTTTACGAACCGCCTGCGAGCTTGAAAGCAAAAGCCGCTAACAACCAACGCTTTTACGGCCAAGCAGTAAATTAAGAGGAGATAAAAAATAATGAGCTTACAACCACGTGATGCCGTAATCGTCGATTTCGCCCGCAGTGCAATGGGTCGGTCTAAAAACGGTTGCTTCCGTAATATGCGCGCCGATGATATTTCCGCTGCAATTATTAAAGGTTTGCTGGCCCGCAATCCAAATGTCGACCCAGCGACTATCGACGATATGCTCTGGGGCTGTGTTATGCAGCGCGAAGAACAGGCCTTTAATATCGCACGCAATATTTTATTACTCGCCGGCTTGCCGCACACCATTCCCGCGCAAACCATTAACCGTTTATGCGGCTCATCCATGGCGGCACTTCACACGGCTACCGCTAATATTCGCGCCAACATGGGCGATGTGTATTTGATTGGTGGAGTAGAGCATATGGGGCATTTGCCCATGTATGAATCAGTTTCCATTAACCCTTTACTCGGGCTTTCGGTTGCGAAAGCGGCCGGAAATATGGGGATGACGGCAGAATATCTTGCACTTTTGCACGGCATTAATCGTCAGCAAATGGACGAGTTTGGTGCTCGCTCACATCAACTCGCCGCAGCGGCGCGCGCAGAAGGTCGTTTTTCGCGTGAGATTCTCGCGGTTGAAGGTCACAATGCGGATGGCTTTTTAATTCAGGTTGAAGAAGACGAAACTATTCGCCCTGAAACTACAGTTGAAGCACTTTCAAAATTACCACCTGCATTTGATCCGAAAAATGGTCAAGTGACTGCAGGTACCTCATCGCAATTAAGTGATGGTGCATCGGTCATGTTGGTGATGTCTGCTGAACGCGCGCAATCGCTTGGTTTAAAACCTATTGCGAAAGTTGTTTCGACTGGCTTGGCGGGAGTTGATCCTTCGATCATGGGTTATGGCCCAGTGCCATCGACTGAAAAAGCGTTAAAAGTTGCTGGTTTAACTATCGACGATATCGAAGTGGTTGAACTCAATGAGGCTTTTGCAGCGCAAGCCTTGCCTGTGCTGAAAGATTTAAAACTGCTCGATAAAATGAACGACAAAGTGAATTTAAACGGCGGTGCTATTGCACTTGGGCATCCATTTGGATGTTCCGGCACGCGCATTACTGGTTCGCTCTTAACCGTTATGCAACAAAAAAATGCGACTCTCGGTGCATCAACTATGTGTATTGGTTTAGGGCAGGGGATTACTACAGTTCTTGAGCGTTTGAATTAATCGAAACCTGTATAAGCTCTCAAATCACGTTTAGAAAAGATTGAAATAGGAAATCGTCATCCTCGCGTAGCGGGGATGACGATTTCCTACTTAAAAAACTCTGCTTTTTCTCACTAAAATCTTTTCGCTGTGCCTCAATAGAATCTACAGAAGGAGTTGCTTTCATGGCCACACCTATCGATCAATACCTCAATATTCTCGCTAAAAAAGACGGCTCAGATCTATATCTCAGCACCGGCGCGCCTCCTTGTGCAAAATTTCAAGGCGCCCTAAAACCACTATCGCAAGATATTTATAAAGCTGGCGAGATTGAAGCTATCGCCAATGAAATTATGGATGAAGAGCAGCGCGCTATTTTTAAGCATGAGCTTGAAATGAATTTGGCGATTTCCATTCATGGCGTAGGCAGATTTCGGATTAATATTTTCAAACAGCGCAATGAAACGTCGATTGTGGCGCGCAATATTAAAACTGATATTCCTCAATTCGATAGCCTCGGCCTACCAGAAATTTTGAAAGAAGTGGTGATGAGCAAACGCGGTTTGGTGCTGTTTGTGGGCGGAACCGGCTCTGGTAAATCCACGTCACTGGCGGCCTTAATTGACCATCGCAACAGCACCAGCAGCGGCCATATTATTACCATTGAAGATCCAGTGGAGTTTGTTCATAAACATAAGAAGAGTGTGATAAACCAGCGTGAAGTGGGCGTGGATACACGCAGCTACAAGGCCGCTTTAAAAAATACTCTGCGCCAAGCGCCTGATGTAATTTTAATTGGCGAAGTGCGCGACCGCGAAACTATGGAGCATGCCTTGGAGTTTGCGGAAACCGGGCATTTGGCAATCTCAACCGTACACGCTAACAACGCCAACCAAGCCTTGGAACGTATTATCAATATGTTTCCAGAAGAGCGCAGACCGCAGCTGCTTATGGGTTTATCGCAAAACTTGCGCGCCTTTGTATCACAACGCTTGCTGCCCACGGTGGATGGAAAACGTTGCGCTGCCATAGAAGTTTTACTCGGTACCAAAACGATTCAAGAACTCATTTTGAAAAGCCGGTTTACTGAAATCAAAGAGATTATGGAGAAATCCGAAAATCTGGGCATGCAGACTTTTGACTGCGCCATTTTTAAACTTTATATTGCCGGTAAAATCAGTTTTGATGATGCCATCGCTAACGCCGATTCTCCCAATAATCTAAGGCTGCGAATTAAGTTAGCTGGGGACTCCCCAGTAGCGCCAACGGTAGAAGCTGTGCAAGCTGCCTCAAAAGCGACCAGCTTTAGCGAACTCAGCCTTGAAAAGATCGATGATGAGGGCGAAAACGGCTAACCCCAAGTGCTTGATTCAGGTAAAGCCAAGTTTTGAACAAACTGAATAATCTTCTGATAGAATGCCGCCTCCATTGAAACCGGAGCGGTTATGTCATCCTCTTTTTACGAAATTCTTGAGTTGTCATCGGGCGAAATTGTGTTGAAACGCAGCGGCGATGAACATTCTCGCGAGCCCTTAGTGACCCTCAAATTCTCTGAAGAATCTAAAGCATTTTTAGGTAATGGCCGCTTTGAGGTTGCTAAAGCAATGATTGAGGCGGGGATGGAAGCCGCGAGCGAATTAGCGGCGGAAGCTGAGGATGAAATTGCGGTGGATACTACAGAAGTTGAACATCATTTGTTGCATTGATTCTGACTGAGCTGAACTCAGAATAAAAACGAAAATCCCTCAGGCTAAAAACTCTTAATGTAATTTTACTCTTATATTTATTTAAGAAGGGAGTCGTCATCCTCACTACGCGAGGATGACGACTCCCAAAAAATTACACCTCGCATCAAACCAAGTTTAAGATTAGTTAAACACTCTTCACTATACACGAATAAATCTCCTCATAACGTTCTGCACTTTTCTCCCATGAGAAATTTTGACTCATGGCATTTTGCTGCATTTTTTTCCACACATCTGGCTGTTGATACGCTGAAAGCGCACGCTTAATGGTGAGGTGCAAATCTTCTGCAGTCGGCAAATGAAATACAAAACCATTGCCATCGGTGCCCACATCATCAAAAGGTTTTTCAATCACTGTATCACGCAGACCGCCTACCGCATTCACAATGGGCAAGGTGCCGTAGCGTAAACTGTACATTTGATTTAAACCGCAAGGTTCAAACATGGATGGCATTAAAAACATATCTGCGCTGGCTTCAATTTGATGCGCAAAAGCTTCGTTGTAACCAATAGTCACGGATACTTTGTTGGGGTGCTGTGCGGCAATATTTTTTAAGGCCTGTTCATAGGTTGCAAACCCGCTACCTAAAATAACCACTTGGCAGTCATGGGTGAGCAACTGACTCATTTGGTTCAGTATTAAATCAATACCTTTTTGCTCCACCAAGCGCCCAATAAAACCCAGCATAGGAATCGCTTCATTAACGGGTAAGCCTAATTTCTCTTGCAGTGCTAATTTGTTTTTTACTTTTTGATTGACGGTGCGACGGTTGTAGTTCTGCGTAATTAGTTTATCCGAGCCGGGGTTCCACTCATCCATATCTATACCGTTTAATACACCGGATAAATCGTTCGTGCGTGCGCGCAAAACGCCATCCAACCCGCAACCAAATTCTGGTGTTTGAATCTCTTGCGCGTAACTTTGGCTCACGGTGGTGATGGCATCTGCAAAGGCCAAGCCGCCTTTTATAAATGACAATTGCCCGTAAAACTCAAGTTTTTCGTGGTGCCAATATTCACTCGGCATGCCGAGCTCAGCAAAAACCTGATAAGAAAATAAACCGCGATACGCCAAGTTGTGAATAGTAAACACAGTGGCGGGTTTTGTTTCTGCCTGCGCAAGTAGAGCAGGAATTAAACCGGTTTGCCAATCGTTACAGTGCACAATATCGGGTTGCCAATTTAAATTGGCTTGATTGAGTGCGATAGCTTCCGCCGCTTTTGCAAACACAAAAAAGCGCCAGTGGTTATCGCTCCAATCATTGCCATCTGGGCCGCAGTAGGGGTTGCCTTCGCGCTCAGAAAATTGCGGTATATCCGCCAATATAACGATAACGCGTGAACCCGGTAAACGGGTTTGCCACAAAGTAATGGACTGACCAACAATATTTAATTCACCAACTTTTTTTATACCCACGTCTTTCGCTTTTAGCAAAACACTGGGGTAAGCCGGCAATATAATTTTAATGTCATGCCCACGTTTTAAGAGGGCTCGGGGCAAGCTGGAAGCAACATCTGCCAGCCCACCAGTTTTAATCAAAGGGTGCGCCTCACTGGTCGCAAATAAAATTTTCTGCATCAGACGAAATCCCTTAATAATCACATTTCAACAAAATCGCCCCTAGCGGCGGCAGTGTTAATTGCATAGATTGTGCATGCCCCATCCAACTCACAGGTTCAGTGGGGATTTCAGATGGGTTGCCTTTATTGCTGCCCGCATAGTAAGCAGAGTCTGAGTTAAAAATTTCGTGGTATCTGCCTGCAACGGGAACGCCTAGGCGATAATTTTCACGCAGTGTTGGCGTAAAGTTTAAAACTACCAAGGTGAAACCTGTACTGCTTTTGCGCAAATAACTGATTACCGATTGCGTTGAGTCGTGGCAGTCTACCCATTCAAAACCGTCGTGCTGAAAACCGCGCTCATAGAGTGAGGGCAGAGTGGTGTAGAGTTTATTTAAATCTTTCACCAAGGTTTGCAAGCCAATGTGCGGATTGGTTTCTCCGCTACCTTCGCCCAATAAATGCCAATCCAATGAACGGCCATGAGCCCATTCACTCCATTGACCAAACTCGCAACCCATAAATAATAATTTTGAGCCGGG
>DAOORH010000153.1:3894-7558 GCA_035389145.1 Cellvibrio sp. | reverse complement strand
GTTATTCAGTCACGGCGTTATCAGTGATCATTTTTTTAGTTGCCGCTCAATGGACGCTAGAACGAATTTAGAGGATATAAAAATGAATTTTTTCAATCGCCAAAAAATACTGCCTAATCTCGCCCTTGCCAATTTTTTATTGGCAACTCAGGCAATGGCTGAAAGTGACATAGCCGTTAATTATTTAGCAAACAACTCTTTGGCAGCAAACCTCAATATTGAAACCTTAATCGTGCAGGGTTATCGCTTTAATTTATTAGGCGAAACGCTATCTGCCTCTGAAGGCATTATTGGCAGCGAAGAAATTGCGAACCGCCCGCTATTACGCACGGGCGAAATTTTAGAATTTATTCCGGGCATGGTAGTCACCCAACACAGCGGTTCCGGCAAAGCTAATCAATATTTTTTACGCGGATTTAATTTAGACCACGGTACCGATTTTAATACCAGTATTGATGGTATGCCGGTGAATATGCGCACCCATGGCCACGGCCAAGGTTATACCGATCTCAATTTTATTATTCCCGAGTTTATCCAAAGTATTAATTATCACAAAGGCCCCTACTATGCCGACGTGGGCGATTTTTCTGGTGCGGGCGCAGCGGCGTTTAACCTCAAAAACAAACTCAGCGAACAAGTAGTATCGCTCACCGCCGGTGAAAATAATTATGCTCGCGTCCTTGCAGGTGGCGACATCGCACTCACCAATGGGCAACTCTTATTAGGCTACGAACACCAAGGTTATGACGGCCCTTGGTCGATGATTAACGAGGATGTGCAAAAACATAATTTGCTAGGCCGCTACACATCGCGCTTAGGTGAGGGCGATTTTTCAGTCACCTTTATGGCCTATCAAAATCGCTGGAATTCTGCCGACCAAATTCCAGAGCGTGCGGTACAGCAACAGATTATTGATGCACTCGGTTCACTAGACACAAGCTTGGGCGGCGAATCTAAACGTTACAGTTTATCGGCAAGCTGGCACAGCGAGCAGTGGTCTGCTCATGCTTATGGAATTCATTCCGCACTCGATTTATTTTCTAACTTTACATACTTTTTAGATGACCCCATTAACGGCGATCAATTTGAACAAGTAGATGAGCGCAACATTTTTGGCGGCGAACTCAGCAAAGAGTGGTCGAGTGAATTTGCGGGGAAAAGTATCGAGTACACCATTGGCAGCCAAGTTCGTTACGATTCCATTGGTGAAGTTGCGCTCTACCACACGCGCGAACGCGAGCGTTTAAACACCACTCGTAAAGATGCAGTAAATGAAGCATCGCTCGGTTTATTTTCGCAAGCAAGCTTGGCAGTCAGCGAAAACCTTAAACTGAATTTAGGAGCGCGCTATGATTTTTATCGCGCACAGGTAAGCAGTAATATCGCGCAAAATTCTGGTACAGCCGATGATGGCCTATTCAGTCTTAAAGCAGGCGCAACCTATACATTTTCTGAGCGCTTAGAAGGCTATATTAATGCAGGCCAAGGTTTACATTCTAACGATGCACGCGGCGCAACTATTACTCAGGATCCTGTCACGGGCGAGGCTGCATCAGCCGTTAATTTATTGGTGCCATCGCGCGGCGCGGAAATCGGCCTTAAATTATTTGACGCTAAGCGCTTTAATATTTCTACGTCGCTGTGGTATTTGCGTTCCGAATCAGAATTGGTATTTGTGGGCGATGCTGGTAACACCGAAGCTAGCCGCGCCTCCGAGCGTTATGGCAATGAAATCGCCGCTTATTATTGGTTAGACAATGGCTTGAGTTTTGACGTGGAATTGGCGTGGACTCGCGCTCACTTTACCGAGGACACCATCGCAGAAGGAAAATATGTGGAAGGCTCAGTGCCCTTTGTGGCGAGCGCCGGCATTAGTTACGGCTCAAACACGCAAGGCGTACACGGATCTTTGCGCTACCGGTATTTTGGCGCGCGCCGTTTAGACAGTTTTAATCAGCAGCAAGCAGAGGCAACGCAAACGCTTAACTTCGGCGTAGGTTACAGCTGGGAGAAAATTGCATTGGAATTAAGCGTGTTGAATCTAGCCAATAGCCGCGATCACGATATAGATTATTTTTACAGCTCGCGGTTACCGGGTGAATCGGCAGAAGGTAACGAAGATCTTCACTACCATCCGCTTGAACCGCGCACCCTACGTTTGAAAGCAGACTTTAAATTTTGATGTAGCAAAAATTTATTCAGCCGAAGATTCGTCCTGCGCCTTTTTAGCAGCAGCCTTGCGGTAGCGTCGGTAAGCCAAGTAGGTGGTTAAGCTTGAGGCAATCGTGGCCGCCACTAAAGACCAAGACCAGGTATTAATCAGCATGTTTTTGGTTAACCCATAATGGGTATAGTTCCAATAGAACAGCATCAATACCGCTGCAATAAAGGTGAAGGTGAAACGGCGCAGCCAATAGCGAAGTAATACTAAATACATAACCAGTTCTCTTAATAAATATCTCTGAGCTCTTAAAATCAATCTGGCTGGCGGTGCCAAGTGCATCGGCCAGCAGCAGGTGAACGCAAAAAACGCCATTTTATACAAATTCACCAAGCTTTAGTGCGCCATCTCCAATATCATACCGCCTAACTTTAACGGCCCTGCACACCGCACGGATACGCCCTTAACTTGTAGGACACCCCGCTATTCTATGAAAACCCCCAAAAGCCTTGAGCCACTGATTGAAGACGGCCTTGTCGATGAAGTGTTACGTTCACTTAAAAGCGGTAAAGAAGCGACTGTTTATGTAGTCTCCTCCAACGGCGAAATTCGCTGCGCCAAAGTGTACAAAGACGTAGAAAAACGCAGTTTCCGCAGCCAAACCAAATACCAAGAAGGCCGCAGCGAGCGCAATTCACGCCGCTCCCGCGCCATGGGCAAAGGCTCAGCATACGGCCGTAAAGAGCAAGAAAGCTCCTGGCAGAATGCCGAAGTAGACGCACTTTATCGCCTTGCTGACGCCGGCGTTCGTGTACCCCAACCCTACGGCGTGTTTGACGGTGTGTTGTTGATGGAATTAGTCACCGATGCCGAAGGTTACGCCGCCCCGCGCTTAAACGATGTAGAACTCAGCCCCGAGCAGGCGCGAGAATACCATGCGTTTATGATGATGGAAGTGGTGCGTATGCTGTGTGCAGGCATAGTGCATGGCGACTTGTCAGAGTTTAATGTCTTACTCGGTTGGCAAGGCCCAGTGATTATCGATTTACCGCAAGCCGTAAACGCCGCTGGCAACAATCACGCCTTCAGTATGCTGGAGCGCGATGTAAACAACATGGCCGATTACTTTGGCCAATTCGCCCCCGAATTGCTGGATACCGAATACGCCCACGAAATTTGGGAACTCTACGAAAGCGGCAAACTCCACCCCGCCGTCACCCTAACCGGTAAATTTGTACATTCCGATGTTGAAGCCGATATCGCCAGCGTTATGCGCGAAATTGAAGATGCTCGTTTAGATATGGAACGCCGCAAAGCCGCGCGCGAAGAAGCGGAAAACGAGTAAGCTCCCCCACAAAGCGTCACAGTCATCCTGTGACGCGCCTCACAACTGTCACCATTCTTCACCATTAGTCTGCCAAATTGACCACTAATTGCTCAGCAACTAGTCAGCTTTGCCGTTTTCGGTTTAAATGAGAATTAGAATAATAACGACTTAGCCGA
>DAOORH010000153.1:0-3794 GCA_035389145.1 Cellvibrio sp. | reverse complement strand
ATGGACGAGTTGGGCGAGCGCGATGCCAACGGCAAAGTCGCCGTTCCTGCATGGCGTCATGCGCTTATTAGCCTTGACCACCCGTTACTCCGCCAAGGCCTGCGGATTGTAGATACACCCGGTTTAAATGCGCTGGGCAATGAACCCGAACTCACCTTAAAAACCCTGCCTGAAGCCCAAGCGATTTTGTTTTTAATGTCTGCCGATGCCGGTGTGACTGCCAGCGATATGACCATTTGGCGCGAACACGTGCAAACCCTGCGCGATGAACAATGCACCGCCGTGCTCGCTCTGCTCAATAAAATCGATAGCCTGTGGGATGACTTGCAATCGCCCGCCGATGTAAATGCCAGCATTGAAGAAATTCGCCGTGTTACCGCCAAGCAACTCAAGTTAGCGCCGGAGCAAGTGATTGCGATTTCCGCTAAGCAAGGTTTACTCGGCAAAGTTGGGCGCAACGCGCAACAGTTAGAACGCAGTAACTTTCCGCAATTAGAGCGCAAACTGGCAGATGTGGTCTTACACAGCCAGCAGCAAATTATTGGCCATCGTCTCGTTGGCGACAGCTATGAAATGATCATCAATACTCGCAACAGCCTCGCCCAGCGCTTGAGTGAATGCGAAACAGAAATTGAAGTACTGCGCACCGCAGCACCGCAGCAAGCCGCCGATACCTTGCAGCAATTGCGCGATACCATTCGCCAAACTCATCACCAATACCACAAGCAAGCACTCTCACTGCGCACCAGCCAGCGTTTATTAGAATCACAACGCATCAGCTTGCTTGCACCCGTGAGTTCAGGTTTGTTAGAGCAGCAGATTAATAACGCCCATCGCAACCTTGCCCAAAGCTGGACAACCCTTGGCTTAGCGCGTGCGATTGGCAACTTTTTTGACGATGTTGACAGCAGCGTACAGCACATTGAGCGCGAGATTGAACGCGCCAACCGCGTGATGACATCCATTTATCAACGCCCCGAGCACAACCTAACCGGCGATGATTTAATGATGCGCCACCTGCTTAAAATTCATCATCAACGCCGCCAGCTGCGCCAATTGCATAAACGCGCCGATGACTTCCGTTTCTCGCTCAACACCTTACTCACTCGCAAGGGCGCTTTGATTAATCGCTTTATCAATACCTTGGTGCAGGAAGTTCGCAACACCTACCAAGACTTGAACGAGCACATTAACCAATGGCTGCAAGAGGCACTTTCGCCACTAATTCACAATAACCAGTACCAAAAGCAACTGCTTGAAAGCCATATGCTACGTCTTACGCAGCTACAAAGTCAGCGCAATACCCACGCCGAGCAAATTGAAAGCTTGCAAACCAATATTTACCAGTTGCAGTCAGCTTTAGGTTCGCTGGAGCCTTTGTACCAAGAGATTATCAGCGCGCCATTAGTGAACGATGCGAGCGAGAAACTGGCGGTGATTCGCGGTGGGCAGGTGGTGTCTTTGCTGGAGGCGAGGAAGGCGGCGCGGGTAAATTAAAGAGTATTAAAGCCGACTTATATATTTATCCATCGTCATCCCGTAGGGATGACGATTCCCTTCTAAAAATAGACTCTCGTAAATACTTGTTCGAAACAACTAAGAACCATAAAAAAGGCCGAACTCAGATTTGAGTTCGGCCAACAGAGTGTCCCTTCGTACAAAATTGTTTAGCGCAAGCGCACTACCTCTTAGCGTAAGCGCCCTACATAGTGCTGATCTGATTCAAGGCTAACCTCAGTTTCGGGTTCAGGAGTCTCTATAACGGGGTGTTCAATCGGTATAGAAACCCGCGATGAAACCGCCACCATCATGCGGCGCGGTTTAAACGCTGAATCCGCAAATAAGCCGCCCTCGCCAAAATAAATATCTTCCAGTTTATGGCACATCGCCTGTAAATCAGGGTTGCTCACCGAACCCGCCAGTTCCAATACATGCAGGCAATATTCGGGGTTGGTGCTCATATATTTAATATCGGTAACCCGCCCAATCTCGCGGCGCAGCAGCACATGCAAGCGCCCCATTAAGCCAAAGGCTTGGCTCTCTAATAGCTCTACCGATTGGCCATTCATAGAACGTGCTCCCCGTGTTGTTCAAGATCAAGACCTTCGTTTTCTTCGTCCATCTCAACACGCAAGCCGATAATTTTATCCAACACCACCAAAATAACGGCAGTAACAGCACTGACGTAAACAATCGTGCTCACTACTCCTATCGCTTGCAGCGCAATACTCGAATCCACGCCGCCGATAGCCTTAACCGCAAATACGCCCGTCAGCAGCGCGCCAACAATACCGCCAATGGCATGCACACCAAACACATCCAGCGAGTCGTCATAACCCATGGTGGATTTTAACCAGGTCGCACCCCAGTAACAGGCGATACCCGCTGCTATGCCAATCGCAAAGGCGCCGGTCACGCCCACAAAACCAGAGGCGGGGGTAATGGCGACTAGGCCCGCTACGGCACCTGATACCATGCCCAAGACCGATGGCTTACCGCGTTTTACCCACTCAATCACCATCCAGGTCAGCGCTGCCGCTGCAGTTGCAAGTTGGGTGGTAAACATAGCCATACCCGCACGACCATCGGCAGCACCGGCAGAACCTGCGTTAAAGCCAAACCAACCTACCCAGAGCAAAGAAGCGCCAATCACAGTAAGAATTAAGTTGTGCGGCGGCATGGCCACGCGACCAAATCCAAGGCGAGGACCAACAATAATGGCTGCGACCAAACCAGAGACACCGGCATTGATATGCACGACTGTACCGCCGGCAAAATCCAATACGCCGAGTGAAGCCAACCAACCCGTAGGTTCCCACACCCAATGGGCGACAGGGGCGTAAACCAGTAACGACCAGAGTGAAATAAAGGCCACAACGGCAGAGAATTTCATCCGCTCGGCAAAAGCACCGGCAATCAGCGCGGGGGTGATAATCGCAAAGGTCATTTGAAACATCATGAACACGCTTTCAGGAATAGTCGGCGCCAAGTGATGCACCGTGACCATACCTTCGGTTTTAATAAACTCCAACCCGTTAAGCATAAAGCGGTCGAAGCTACCAATCCACGGCGTCACACCCGGTGTAAACGCGAGGCTATAACCCACCACCACCCACAATACCGAAACAATACACACCGCCACAAAGCTGTGCGCCATAGTGGAAAGCACATTTTTCTTGCGCACCATGCCGGTATAAAACAGCGCCACACCGGGAATGGTCATTAACAGAACTAACGCGGTAGACATCATCATCCACGCGGTATCGCCAGCACTGATTGTGCTCGCACTCACCAAGGTTGGTTTGGTAAGAGGCGCCGCCACTACGGGCGCAACGGGTTCTGGAGCGGCTACAGCTACAGGTTCGGGCGCAACCTCAGCAACAGGCACGGCTGTCTCAGCGGTTTCAGTGGCAGCACTGGAAGTGGATAGCGCAGTATCTTGGGCGAATACAGGCGCCATCGCAAGACTAAGCAATAAACAGAGGAAGGCTGAAGTTAAGGAAACGAAACGCATGCAAATACCTCACAAATTGATACATGAGGGATAGCACTAAGTGTGCCAGTGGATAAATACGCCAAACAGCTGGTTATCGCGCCATTTCGTGCCCGAAATCGGGCAAAATAGTGCTTCAAAATGGACGTTAAGGCACCAAATGAAGGCAAGGATGACCAAAAAGCCCCGCTCACTCTAAGCGCGAAGCAGCCGAAGGGTACCGTAAAGAAGCTTAAAACTTGCAGCCTATAGCCCGCGTCTTTAGACTTGCGCCCCAACACCATAAAGAAAGCGAGCTAAG
>DAOORH010000152.1:3771-7613 GCA_035389145.1 Cellvibrio sp. | reverse complement strand
TCACCGCTATGCGCTCGGCTTCTCTCAAAAATATGCTGACGACACCATTGGTGTTGCCATGGCCTATGCATCAACCAAATCGCCTACCAATCAACGCAAATATGGTGTTTGGGGCTATTCAAAAGATGCCGCCTCTGACCGCTATGCACCGTCTGGCTTAGACATCATGGCCATCTCTTCGGTGTTAGAGCGTGATACTTTCTCAGGTGTGTTGCAATTCCGCCCCAATGACAATCTTGATATCACCGTGGATGCACTCGATATCGACTACAGCGATGCAGGTGTAATTCGCGGCTTTATTGAACCCTTCTCGGTTGGTTCTTTAACGGCTGGCACAGGTGCTTTAGATGCAACTGGCACCCAAGTAAACGCTAACCCTGTACTGCGTACCGACCCAAAAGAAATTTTAGGTTCTCTGCAAACTGTTGGTTTGAATGTGAAGTACAAGTTTAACGACACCTGGTCATTAAACTTCGATGTCGCTAACAGCGATTCAAGCAAAGATGATACCCGCGGAGAAAGCTATGCCGGTCTTGGCCGTTCAGGTTCTTTGACCAATTCACAATTGGGTTCACGTACTTTTACTATGAGTTCCAAGGGCGCGCAGTTCACCGGCATTTCAGGCATGGATTTCAGCAACTGGAGTGCTATTAAACTCACTGGCCCACAGGGTTGGGGTGGTTCTCTGGCATCTAAAGCCAACGAATTTGCTTCTACTGTGCAAAAGGCAGCGGGCGGTGGCGTTTACAACTATGAAAATGCGCAAGATGGTTTCTTGAACGTTGGTCACTTTGACGAGTCGCTGACTACCGCAAGATTAGAAGTCATCGCGAAATTTGAAGACAACTTCTTTACCGCAGTGACCGTGGGTGTGCATCACAGCGATCGCGAAAAATCCAAAGTGAACGATGGCTTCTTCGCAACCTCGCCAACATATCCCTACGGTGCAGGTACTGGCAAAGTGGATGAGCCTATCCCCACCAAATATCGCTACGGTTTGGCTGATCTGTCATGGGCTGGCTTGGGCCAAGTGGTGGCTTATGATGGCTATGCTCCTTACAAAGATGGCTACTACAAACTGACTTCAGCGGCCACACTTGAGCCAGATCGTTTGGGTGATACCTTTGTCGTGAACGAAAAAGTGACAACTTTCTTCGTACAAGGTGACTTCGAAACTGAAGTGGGCGGCATGAAACTCTTCGGTAACGGCGGCGTACAAGTGGTGGATACCGACCAATCATCTAGCGGTGTATTAGGTTTGGTGGATGCAAGTTTCACCGTAGACCCAAATCGTATTGTGTCTGGCGGCGCAACTTACACCAAAGTATTGCCCAGTTTGAACGTGAGTTTAGAAGTGGCCGATGAACAGTTTGTACGTTTCGGCGCGTCTAAAACCATCAGCCGCGCACGTATCGATCAAATGAAAGCGTCGGGCTTTGTTAAGTACGACCAAAACATCGACTTGTTGTTGTCTGGCAATATCGCCACCGACGGAACACCTTGGTCTAAGTTCCAAGGCAACCCAGAATTGCGTCCATTGGAATCTAACAACCTTGATCTTTCTTACGAGAAATATTTCTCTGACGAAGGTTATGTATCTGTGTCCTACTTCTACAAAGATTTGGTGAACTGGACGCGTGAAGGCAAAGAAATTATTGACTTCAAAAACGATACCACCAACAACGGCGCGAATTACTACATTCCTGCGTTCCACAACAAAACCGTGCAAACCTCAGGTACTTATGGCCCAAGCGATGTGTTTTACAATGCGGGTACGGTTGTGGCGCCAGTGCAGTTCCAAGGCTACTACTCTTCATTCGAAGATGGTTTGACCGGTACGGTAAAAGGCACAGAAGTGACGGCTAACTTGCCGTTGAATATGGTGTCAGATTATTTGCAAGGCTTGGGTGTTGCAGCATCGGGTTCGTTTATCGATGCAGAGTTGAGCGATGGCACCAAGATTCCAGGTCAATCGAAAGAAGTTTACTCATTAACGGTGTACTACGAAGTTAGCGGTTTTGAAGTGCGCTTAGCAGGCACAAAACGCAGCAGCTTCTTAACCTATCAACGTGGCGGCAGTAACAAAATTGAAGCGGCCAACCGTGAGGGTGTAGAACTTCTTGATGCACAAATTAGCTATGACTTTGCACAATCAGGCATTCAAAGTTTGGACGGCTTGCGTATTTCTTTGCAAGGCACCAACTTGACTGATGTGGATGAAGAAGACGTAGGTGATTTAGGTATAGCAACTGCGCGCCGTGAGTTTGGCCCAACTTATATGTTGAACGTAAACTATAAGTTTTAAGCTGCTATAGTTAATTCAGCATGTGAAACCTCACAGAGCAATCTGTGGGGTTTTTTTACGAATAGGGCAGAAGAATTTTTAGATACCGGTTCGCACGCTTGAATAGACGAGCCTGAATAAAAAGGGAACCCAATGAATAACGCAATTAAAAAAGTAGTGGTGGCGGGTGGTGGTACGGCTGGGTGGATGACTGCAGCTTTACTTAAAAAAGTATTGCAAAACACCCTTGAGATAGAGCTGGTTGAATCTGAAGAAATTGGCATTGTTGGGGTGGGCGAAGCCACCATTCCCCCCATGCAAACCTTCAACAGTTTCTTGGGTATTAACGAACCAGAATTTCTGCGCGAAACCAAAGCCACCATTAAGCTTGCGATTCGTTTTGAGAACTGGAAAAAATTAGGCGAGCAGTATTACCACACCTTTGGTGCACCCGGCGCTGCCGTTGGTTTCAGCCCTTTTCAACATTATTGGTTACGCGGCCTCAAGCACGGTATTAATACCAGCCTATGGGATTACGATTTAAATTATCTCTGTTGCGAAGCACAAGTCTTTAGCAAATTCGAATCACCCGATCCGCTTTATCAAGTTCCTTACGCCTATCATTTGGATTCTGGTTTGTATGGGCGCTATTTGCGAAAACTGAGTGAGCAAGCAGGCGTAAAACGCACTGAAGGGAAAATTGCGCAAGTTAATCTAGAACCAAGTACTGGTAATGTGCAATCGCTACTGATGCAAAACGGTACAGAAATTCGCGGCGATTTATTTATAGATTGCACGGGTATGCGCGGTTTATTAATTCAAGATGCGCTCCAAACCGGCTATGAAGATTGGAACCATTGGCTGCCTTGTGATCGTGCGCTGGCGGTTCCCTCTGAACGTTTTGAGCAAACCTTGCCTTACACCCGTTCAATCGCGCGCAGCGCCGGTTGGCAGTGGCGAATTCCCTTAACGCATCGCAACGGCAATGGCATAGTCTATAGCTCAAGTCATTTGAACGACGATGAGGCGGCTAACATCCTCTTAAGTAATCTCGATTCAAATGCTTTGGCAGAACCCAAACTGATAAAATTTAGAACCGGTCGAACTAAACAACAATGGAATAAAAATGTTGTCGCTGTGGGTTTGTCGAGCGGGTTTTTGGAGCCATTGGAATCCACCAGTATTCACTTAATTCAATCAGCGGTAGTGCGCCTGTTAAAAATATTTCCGCATCAAGGTATTACCCAAGTGCAGATTGATGAATACAACAAGGAGTCAAAACTCGAGTACGAGACTGTGCGCGATTTTATTATTCTTCACTATTACGCCAATGAGCGCGATGACACCGCATTTTGGCGTGATTTGCAAAGCATGCCGATTCCAGAAAGGCTCAGCAACAAAATAAAATTATTCAAAGAAACTGGCAGTATTTTTAGCGATCACTTGGATATTTTTCACGATTCGTCTTGGCTGCAAGTGATGTTGGGCCAGGGGATAATGCCAAAGGATTATCACCCGTCGGCAAATGTTCCTTCGGAAGAGCAATTGCGCACTATGC
>DAOORH010000152.1:2237-3671 GCA_035389145.1 Cellvibrio sp. | reverse complement strand
AAGGATTATCACCCGTCGGCAAATGTTCCTTCGGAAGAGCAATTGCGCACTATGCTCAGCCAAATTGCCGCTGCCAAACGTCAGCCATTAAATCAGTTGCTCACGCACGATGAGTTTTTGCGGCAATACGCGGGAGCTGTGCGTGGCTAATCCTGTGAAGATTATTATTCTCGGTGGCGGCACCGCAGGGTGGATGGCCGCCAATTTATTTGCCAAGCGCTGGAGCTCTGAGCAAGTCAGCATTACGCTGATTGAGTCGCCTACAATCGGCATCATAGGTGTGGGTGAGGGCTCAACGCCTTCGCTCAAACATTTTTTTGAAACGCTGGAGATCCCGGAATCTGAATGGATGCCGCGTTGTAATGCTACCTATAAATTAAATATTCGTTTTGCGGATTGGAGCCCTGCATCGGGCGTAAACGATTATTCACATCCCTTCTTTTCGCAGCTGGATACCTTTACACAAAGCGCGTTTTTTGTGAATTGCCACACGCGCCGTTTAGGATTGAATGTACACACCACGCCAGAAGATTTTTTTATCAACGGCGTGTTGGCGCATCAGCATAAATTGCCAACAACCCCGCCCAATTTTATGTTTGATATGCAATACGGCTATCACTTTGATTCGCATTTGCTAGGTGGATTTTTAGCGGAGCACGCACAAAAACGCGGCGTGCATATGCGGCAAGAAACCATTGTGAAGGTGTTGCGCCATGACATAGGCGATGTGGCGGCTTTGCAAACTGAAGCTGGTGAAACTATTCATGGCGATTTTTTTGTTGATTGCTCTGGCTTTGCTTCGGTACTCATGCAGAAAACCCTCGGCGTAAAATTTCAGTCATTTAAAGACAATTTATTTAACGATAGCGCCGTGGTTATGCCCACGGCAATCTCCCAAAAAATTCCTTTAGAGACTCGTGCGCAGGCCTTGAGCGCCGGATGGTGTTGGAAAATTCCGCTCACCAATCGTTTTGGCAATGGTTATGTTTATAGCTCAGATTTTATTTCGCCCGAACAGGCTGAACGAGAGTTTCGTTTACACTTGGGGGCGACGGACGCAGATACTGAATGCCGACATTTAAAAATGCGCGTTGGTCAGTTAGAAAAGCACTGGAGCCAAAACTGTTTAGGCTTGGGATTATCGCAGGGTTTTATTGAACCGTTAGAAGCGACAGCGCTGCACTTAGTGCAAACGGCTATTGAATTATTTATAGATCATTTCACGCAAGGCAATTTTACCGCACAAAATCGCACTAGCTTTAATAACAATATTCATGAACGTTTTTCACGCGTGCGCGATTACATAGTGGCGCACTATAAACTGAATACGCGTAATGACAGCGACTACTGGCGCGCCAACCGCAACAATATGAAGCTGTCTGAATCGCTGTTACAGATTTTAGATGTTTGGTACAGATGCGGTGATCTTGAGCA
>DAOORH010000152.1:0-2137 GCA_035389145.1 Cellvibrio sp. | reverse complement strand
GGTTCCGCGCTGCAGTTCAACACAATAATCGCGCCTTCACCCTTATCGGTTACCCGTGCAAAAGCGAACACCTCTTTATCTCCACTATCCATCGCTAAATAGTTTCCACTGCGGAATACGGCCTCTTCTTTACGCAATTTATTCAGCGCGAGATACCAGTTATAAATCGATTGAGGTTCCTTGATTTGATCAACCACATTGTATTTTGCAGTTCCCGCTTGCACAGGTAACCAAGGTGTTGCCTTGCTAAAGCCTGCATCTGCGGTTGGCTCCCAATGCATGGGCGAACGTACACGGTCGCGGTCATCGGCGCGTGGGCGCTTGGGACCAATCACTGCAGCAGCGAGTTCTTGGGCATTCATATCGCCCATTCCAATTTCTTCGCCGTAATACATTAATGTTGTGCCGCGCTGCGCAAGATTAAGTGCCGCGGTAAGCTTGGCAATTTGATCATTGTTTTTTCCATCACCAAAAGCTGTCCATTGGCGAGTGTGGTCGTGGCTACTGAAAAAGAAAACCGGTGTATTGCCGGCGCCCAATTTTAAATTGGCATCGTCATAGTGTTGCTTAAATGCTGACGCATCCAACTTATTCATATCACCAATTAAAAAATTCATGGGCAATTGAATTTCGTCGTGATTTTTTCCGTAAGCCGCTACTAAATTTTTAATATCGGCGGTTACGGATTCCGCCAAAATAACGCGATCACCGGGAAAGCTCGCCAAGAGCGCGCGTAGTTCTTTTAAAGCGGTGTTAACTTCTGGGCGACTGGAGTTGTAGGGTTTGAGATGCACCGGCGGGCCACCCTCGATATTAGGGTCATTGGGATAAGTTTCATCCTCAAACATGGTAGCGGTGGCATCTAAGCGGAAGCCTGCCGCGCCGCGCGCCAACCAAAACCGCGCCACATCAAACATGGCTTTGCGCACCTCTGGGTTGCGCCAATTGAGATCGGGCTGCTGCGCTAAAAATATATGGTAGTACCACTGATTAGTTGCAGGGTCTAACGCCCAGGTGCTGCCGCCAAAAATGGAGCGCCAGTTATTGGGTGGCGTTCCGTTAGGGCCGCCATCGCGCCAGACATACCAATCGCGTTTAGGGTTGTCTTTGGATTTGCGCGATTCCTGAAACCAAGGGTGTTGGTCCGAGGAGTGGTTCAGCACGAAGTCCACCAGAATACGAATGCCGCGTTTATCGGCTTCGCGAACTAAATTATCCCAGTCGGCGAGAGTGCCGTAATCTTTGGAGACATTGGTGTAATCCGCCACGTCATACCCAAAGTCGGCATTGGGTGACGGATAAAACGGCGTAATCCAAATGGCATCAATACCCAGACCTTTTAAATAATCCAAGCGCTGGCTAATACCTTTCAGATCGCCAATGCCATCGCCATTGGAGTCTTGAAAGCTGCGGATATAAATCTCGTAAATGACGGCCTGTTGCCACCATTTACCACTAGTATTCTGCGGCTTTTCGTTTGCCCATGAAGGCAGGCTCGCGGCTAATAGCGTGAGCAAAAGCCAGCGGCAAAGTTGAATGGGCAGTTGGTAGATAGACCCTAAGCTAGACATATGACCCTGACCTTGCGGCACAGTCGCCGCGCTTTAGTTATATTTTCAGGTAATTATTAAACCACTGTGAATTAATAAATTCAATGATTTTTAGGTGCCAAAAGAAGAATGCTGAGGAAGGGGGTTTTGAGGGGCTGGTTGTAAGTCTCAGGAATAAAAAAGCCCGCTCTTGTTAGGGAGCGGGCAAAACGCTAGATGTACCACATGAAAAACAAAAATGATTGAGATTTGGCGACTAGGCTTCGCTGCCATTAATCCAAGAGCGAACGACTTGGTAATCCTCATCCATTAACACCATGCTTGCGGTATAGCCGACTTTGATTGCACCCAATTTGTTCTCTCCCATCATGGCGGCGGGATAACTGCTGGCCATGCGAATGGCTTCATCCAATTCAATCCCCACCAGCTCCACGGTATTTTTTACTGCTGCAAGCATGTCTAAATCTGAGCCCGCAAGCGTGCCGCTCGCGGTAGATAATTTTCCATTTTCGCAGCGAATTAATTCTCCATTGAGCATAAAGTTTTTATCGGCAGCGCCAACGCTTGGCATGGCATCAGTGACTAAC
>DAOORH010000151.1:0-7676 GCA_035389145.1 Cellvibrio sp. | reverse complement strand
ATTAAGACGCGGTGTGCACAAAAAATATCAAGATTGGTTTGAGTCGCCTAAGGGTGATGAGAAACAAGAATAGGGCGATGAAAAGCAAGAATAAATGCTGGTGTAAAAAAGTAACACTTAATTCATTGGTTTAAATTGGAACTGTGTATGTCAAAAATGTTTCAGGTTGCAAAAGTTTTAAATTGGGCCTTATTGCTCTTGTTGGTAGCTTCAGTGGTGGGATTTTTATCCTTTAAAAATGTGTATGGATTATTTTTGGCGTCTGTTACCGCATTAATTGCATTCGGTGTCTATAAACAGAACGCTATAGCGTATTTTTCGGCTGCCGCATGGGGGTTGGCTGCTTATCAATTGGCAAAACAAGGTTATGAATTTCAAGACGTTAAGCGTTACGTCATGATTCTCGGCATTATCGTAATACCCGTTGCGTTGTTTTTGCACGAAGTTCTGGCAAAAGATAAAAACAAAAATGCCCAAAAAAGTGTCAAAAATGAAACAGATAGCCGCAATATGCCGCAATAAGTTGTGTGTTCGTTACCCATATCTACTAATTTTTGCGATATTCCGTAAATTAATTTATTAGTGCTTGAACTCACCATTCACAAGTGCTTTAATTTTGAACTGCTGCAGATTGAGATTCGCCCCAAGCCAAAGCTTTTGTAAGACAACCGCTTGCTCAAGACACTTGGACGTACCGCGACCTGAGCAATAGCTTTATTAACAAGCTATTTCACTCTGGCTTTTAGTAAAGTCGGTTTTTTTGTTCGGTCAGCTTCGCTGACGTTTTATGGTAAGACGAGGAAAGTATGTCAGATATAGTCTCTGGTATTGTTAAGTGGTTCAACGACGACAAAGGTTACGGTTTTATTGAGCGTGAGGGCGGTGCAGATGTATTCGTTCACTTCCGTGCAATTAACGGCAACGGTCGCAAAACCTTGAAAGAAGGTCAAAAAGTGACTTTCGAAGTGACTGCTGGTCAAAAGGGTCCGCAAGCGGAAAACGTAACTCCTCTTTAAGATGGGTTAGGTTAACAAGGGCGATTGAGCAATCAATCGCCCTTTGTTGTTTTTGGCCCTGCTGTTTTACTTGAAGTCTCAGGTTTATCCCCCATTTCAAGAACCTCAATAACTACTATAAGCCTCATCTCCATGTATATAGATATATCCACCATCCTTTGGTTCACCGGCTTAGCCCTTGTGGTCTTTTATTGGATTCACGCTGTGCGCAGCAAAGAAATTGCTGTTAAAGCCGCTGAAAAACATTGCGACTTTATGCAAGTGCAATTTCTTGATCAAACTGTCTTTCTTAAAAAGCTCAGCTTCAAGCGCAACGCGCTTGGGCAGTTGGGTTTTATGCGCGAGTATTATTTTGAATTTACCGTAAGTGGAGAAGACCGCTATTTTGGCCGTGTGTTTATGCTGGGTAATCGTATTGAAGGCGTAAACCTAGATCCGCACCGTTTACATTAATTCCTTAGTTTTGTTTTCGAGTTGATTTTATGGATTTTCTGAACAAGGTTATTTTTGTTTCCAAAAAACTGATAATGGAAAACGGAAAAATCTATTTTGATAATTATTTTGTCACCGTTAAAGCGGTAAATGATGATGCGCTTGTCGTTATCAAAGCCAATGGTGAAGAAGAAAACCTACCGCCCAGCGAAGATTTTTATGATGAAGCCGATGAAGGCCTCTACGAATTAAACGATGGCACCAGCCAAGAAGACCCGGATTATATCGGCGAATTTATTATCTACGAAAATGATGTGGCTTACGAAAAATTCAAAGACGATCATTAATTGAGTTGCCAACCAAATGACCGAACAAAAACATCTTATTGAGAAAAACTATCCCTTGGAAAAGATTGGAGGCTGGAAAACAAAAACATCCAGAGTTGCCTACGAAAACCCTTGGCTAAAAGTAACGCACGAAGAAGTGGTCACACCTAAAGGTACCGATGGTATTTATGGTGTCGTTCATTTTAAAAATACCGCGATTGGTGTTGTACCTATTGATGATGAAGGAAACACCTGGCTAGTTAAGCAGAGCCGCTACACGCTCAACCAATATACGTGGGAGATTCCAGAAGGTGGTTGCCCGCACGGCGAAGAACCTATCAATGCGGCTAAACGCGAATTGGAAGAAGAAGTGGGTTTACAAGCCAATGATTGGCAGCAATTAATGACTATGCATTTATCCAACTCAGTGACCGATGAATTATGCGTAGTCTTTGTTGCACGCGGTTTATTTGCCGGTCAACAAGCTTTGGAGTCCACAGAAGATATTGAATACAAAAAACTGCCGCTGACCGAAGCGATTGAAATGGTAAAGAGTGGTGAGATTACCGATGGCATTTCCGTAGCGGCTTTGTTACGAGTGGCGTTGGATTTTAAATAAGTTAAATTTTTTTGAATCCTTTATTTGCCTTTAATTTTAAGTGTTTCTTTTTTCCCAAAATGCATATTTTCTGTTACCCATTTTTCAAAAACGTGTGAATGCCCATACATACCATTCAGTGCTACTTGAAGTGTTGACTGTGAAATACCTAGGCCAAACTTTCCATACATCGATTCATGAACATAACTTGAAGGTGCAAAACACATATTTTGATCGTATGCAAAGTGCTTTAAGGTATCGTTTTTATTCATGTTATGAAGTGGTTCATCACCAATGAAATTTTTTCTTAAAGCATGAACTACTTGATCTAATTTTAATAAAAACGAAGCTTCATAGCTTGATCCATAATAATTATACCTATTGCTCGGGTCTCCAAATTTTTCTATAGACTTTAAAAATGAATCTACATCGTACTCTCCCCAAAGAGAGTTTTCTTCTAGCATTTTACGGGCTGGGTTTGGTTCTAATCTCAAGTTTTCAAGTATTTTACTGTGTTTCCCAAGTTCGCTAGCCATGAAAACAATGTTGTGGCCAAATTTATTATCTTTGACAGATGCGCCATACATTTAAAGATTGGCTTTTAGATATTTTTCAATTGAGTGCAATGCGGGCCAAAAAAATGGACGATATTGGCCATTTAAGCTCAAAAATCTCGCGTTCACATAATCACTATCTGCTGTATAGATAAAAGCTTCTTTAATAATGTCGATCAGTACGGTTTTAATTCTTTTTTGTTGCTCAAGAGGATAAATTTCAAAGTAAGGTATATTTTTAAGCATTGATATGTCCTATTAAAAATCCATGTATGAACAAAGGCTGGATACCCGCCTTCGCGGGTATGACGAATACTTTTAAACACTCACTTATAGTTATTGAGAAAATCTGCAAATTTCTGAGCTTAATCCGTTAAATTTGGTTTGATTATACTGCGCAACCAATTCCAAACCGAATTCTTACCAAGCATATAGCGATCCAATTGATCTTGGTTATAAAAATAATGCTCAGGATTTTGAAATAACAATTCGCGTGTAAGCATACGGCGATTGGGATTAATCGTTTTAATCACGCGAGCGGGGTTCCCCGCAGCAATAACATTGGCCGGAATATTTTTAGTCACTACCGAACCTGCGCCTATCACAGAGTTTTCACCAATAGATACACCCTTGTTGACGATCACTCGTTCGCCGAGCCATACATTATTTTCAATCACCACAGGTTTAGTGCAGCGAAAGGGACGAATACGGTTGTAAATGCCGTGCCAATCGCTATCGCTCACATACACATTGGCTGCGAACATGACATTGTCACCAATCTGAATAGATTGCTCCGCTGAAATTCTTACGCCGGGTGAAATCAAACAGTAATCACCAATCTTAATCGTCCCACCCTTTATGCCATCAGTTATTTTCTTACTAGGCCATGTAGTGAAGCGAATGCAGTTATCTGGTGATGCAATCATTTGTGCGTAACGGCCAATGTGAATATTGCAGCCAAAGATTACCACATTGCGTGGGTGCGCAATCTCCAGCCCTTCACCCACACTATCAAATTGCGGTGCAATAAAGCGCTTTACATAAAAGCGATTCAGCACAGTTGAAATTCGTTTTACAAAATAGGGTGTGCTATTGCGGCGCATTAAGGGTTCGTACCAAGGCAGTTAGCTTGCTAAGTCTGTTAGAATGATGCCTTCATTATGCTTGAGACTCACTATGCTGCCAAATGCTATAGATCTGCCCTTGGATATCAATACCGTTAAAGGCTTTTTGGATGCAGACGAAGGCGCTGCGCTCTATGAGCATGCGCTAGCTGCTGCAAAATTAGGCCCTTTATTAGAAGTGGGTAGCTACTGTGGGAAATCCAGCGTTTATTTGGGCACTGCCTGTAAGCGTATGCAGAGTATTTTATTTGCAGTAGATCATCATCGTGGCAGTGAAGAGCATCAATTGGGCGAGGAGTATCACGATCCTGATTTGTACGATGCGCGCTTCGCCAAAATGGATAGCTTTCCGCAATTCCGTCACACTCTGGCGCGTGCAAATTTAGAAGATGTGGTTGTGCCTATAGTTGCGCCATCTGAATTGGCCGCGCGCTTTTGGTCAACACCGCTCGGTTTAGTTTTTATCGACGGTGGTCACAGCATGCAGGCGGCATTAAATGATTATCGCAGTTGGGCGGGTCATGTGGTGCGCGGTGGATATTTAGTGATTCACGATGTGTTTCCCAATCCTGCTGATGGTGGCCGTCCTCCGTTTGAAATTTGGAAGCTCGCACAAGAATCCGGTTTGTTTGAAGCCTTGCCTTTGGTAAAAAGTTTGGGTGTGTTACGGCGGTTGTAAAATATTTTAACCCCCTCCCAACCTCCCCCTTGAAAAGAGGGAGGGGTTATTTTTTAAATTTTTTCTTGAGTTACCTATGACCGAAAAACAGACAGCAACAAAATTTTCATCTCTCCCACTTTCTGCTGAAATGCTCAGCAATTTGGAGTCTCTTGGTTATAACGAGATGACACCGATTCAGGCGCAAAGTTTGCCGATAATTTTGCAAGGGCAAGATATTATCGCCAAAGCAAAAACCGGCAGCGGAAAAACGGCGGCATTTGGAATTGGTTTGCTGGCGCAACTTAATGTAAAAAAATTCGCAATTCAGGCGTTGGTGTTGTGCCCCACACGTGAATTGGCAGATCAAGTGGCAAAAGAAATTCGTCGTATTGCACGGGCAACCCACAACGTTAAAGTGCTTACGCTGTGTGGCGGTGTTTCACTAGGCCCGCAATTGGGTTCGTTAGAGCACGGTGCGCATATTATTGTGGGCACGCCGGGGCGTATTGTTGACCATATCGAAAAAGGCTCGCTGAAACTCGAACACGTAAAACAGTTGGTGTTGGATGAAGCCGACCGCATGTTGGATATGGGTTTTACCGATGCCTTAAAAATTGTGTTGGCCGCCTGCCCAGAAGAGCGTCAAACTTTATTGTTTTCGGCAACCTATCCCGATGAAATTAAAAAAATCAGCGCGCACTGTCAAAAGAATCCGTACGAAGTGAGTGTAGAGTCGGTTCATAGCGATACAAATATCGAACAGCATTTTTATGAATTGCGCGATGTTGATCGTAAAAATGTTGCTGTGCAGCAATTGCTCGCACATTTTAAACCGCAATCCTCTATTGTGTTTTGCAATACCAAAATTCAATGTCAGGAAGTGTGTGATTTGTTGCGCGCACAGCGTATTAATGCCTTGGCATTGCATGGCGATTTAGAACAGAAAGACCGCGATCAAGTGTTAGTGCGTTTTGCTAACAGAAGTTGCTCAGTATTAATTGCAACTGATGTTGCTGCACGTGGTATCGATATTAAAGGTTTGGATGCGGTGATAAATGTTGAACTTGCGCACGATAGTGAAGTGCATGTACATCGCATTGGCCGTACCGGTCGTGCCGGTGAAACTGGTTTGGCGTTGAGTTTGGTTGCTCCCAATGAATTGGGGCGATTAAATCGTTTGGAAGATTATTTGCAAAAGCCGATTACATTAGAGCTACTGCCACAAAACGATGGCGTTATGGACATAATGCCGGAGATGGTAACTCTTTGTATTGATGGTGGTAAAAAAGAGAAAGTACGCGCGGGCGATATTATTGGCGCGCTAACAAAAGAGGCTGGCTTAGCCTTTGAGAAAATCGGCAAGATTGATATTAACAATTTCAGCACTTATGTCGCTGTGCATCAATCAATCGCGAAACAAGCCCTGCAACATTTGCAGGATGGAAAAATTAAAGGCCGTAAATTCCGTGCGCGTAAGTTGTAACTACAATGAACATAAAATCATTAATTGCTTTGGCTATGCTCAGCGCTTTGCTGCTGGGCTTTTCTATGCAGGGTCTTGCGGATAAAGCTACATCAAGTGTGAAAAATAAGAGCTTGGTAGAAGAGACTCCGCATATTACCAATGAAGCGGAATATGCGGAGTTTGTGAGAAAAAGAGAAGGCGCTGGTCAAACCAGCCCTGCAAAATCTGTGCGGTCAAAAAAATCTTCTTCGCCAATAAGGTCTTCGTCATCAAGTGCCGCGTCGTCCAGCCGCGCTAAAACATCGAGCAACTAGACATTAATGCAGCGTTTTTCCACCTAACAATACGCGCACATCTGCAGGGCTAAAGTGATAATGCTGATTGCAGAATTGGCAATCGATATTGATAGTGCCTTTTTCAATTAAGAGTTCTTCCACTTCCTCCTTACCCAATGCCAGCAATGCGCTTTCGCTGCGTTCGCGTGAACAGCTGCAGGCAAATTGTACTTTGGTTGGTGCAAATACACGCACGGGTTGTTCATGGAATAAACGGTAGAGAATTTGTTCGTGGTCTAGCCCTAATAATTCTTCTGGAGTAATGGTGTCTGCCAAGGTTTCAATGGTTTCCCAGTGATTGCGATTTTCATCGGCATTGGTTTTTAATTGTTGCGGCAATGCTTGAATTAAAAATCCGCTGGCGTGTTCGGTATCTGCTGCAAACCATAAACGTGTTGCAAGCTGTTCTGATTGTTGAAAATAATCTTCCAAGCAGCCTGCTAAAGTTTCTTTCTCCAAAGGTACTACACCTTGGTAGCGTTCTAATTTTCCACCAAAGTTTTCAGTGCGTTTAGGTTCAATAGTAATGACCAAAACACCTTTGCCGAGCAATTCTTGCATGCTGCCCGATTGAGCAAGAGTTTCGGATAATTCTACGTCGTCGCGTAAACGCACTATGCCGCGAATATTATTGTGGTGATTACATTCCGCCATAATAGTGGATATGACACCTTCGCCGCGCGCTTGCAAAATAATCACACCATCGAATTTTAAGGTGGATGATAGCAAACCTACCGCTGCTAAAAATTCGCCCAGCAATTTTTGAATTGCGGGCGGGTAGACGTTGTGATTTAAAATTTCACGGTAGCTTTCACCCAATGTGACAAGTTCGCCGCGAATATCGCAGTCGTCGAAAATAAAACGGTTTAGTAAATCATTGCTAGGCATAAACATTAATCTTCTGAAAATAAATTGATGCGTTGAAAGCGGTGTATCTGACGGCGTTCTTTTTTGTCGGGCTTGTGATCGCTCACTAAAAAGCTGCCTAACCCCGCTTTGCGCTCGGCGCTGCGCTTTTCGCGCAGAGTTTTGCTTTCTTCGGTTTCTTCATAGAGTAAAACGGCTTCCGGTGAGCCGCGGCGCTGATCGGAAAGCATTTTTACGATGATGGTTTTTTCATCTAAATCTTGGCGAATATTGAGCGTAATACCCACGCTAATTTCTT
>DAOORH010000150.1:6993-7730 GCA_035389145.1 Cellvibrio sp. | reverse complement strand
AAAAATCAAAGTAGCACCTAAAGAAAATATTGAGGCGCTACTTAATTTTTAATGTATTTGCAGTGTGCTTGTGATTATAAATTTCACTATGTTTAGCAGGATTTTCAGTTCAGCCTCAACAATTTAAGCACTGCAAAGCGAGAGAATAAGATGGGACGCTGTTCTCAAATTTAGATTTTTCTTTGTGTTTTTGGTTCGCGTGATTAATAACTTCTATATCCTGCCCGCAATCTTCGAAAAAGATTTCAGCATTTGTTGCCGGATTCGTATTGCTGATTATCCTAAATTGTTTGGGTTCTAGTAATAAAAACGTAATAGAAATTTTAATAAATAAAGGGACTGTACGATGATACTTTCTGCACGAACAACAGTAAAATTTTTTTTGTGGGCGATGATGATACTAGGTTGTTTGTCACAACCTAGAATTTATGCGCAAACAACGGTTAACTATCAATATGATGCACTTGGGCGATTAGTCACTGTTGAAGATACTCAGAATGGTAACCGTGGCTACGTTTATGATGCGGCAGGGAATCGTACAAATGTTAATGTGGCGCCTGTGCCGGCAGTTGTCGTGCCCGCTATAAGCCCCAACGGCGGAACTTTTACCAGTGCACAATCAGTAAGCTTAACGAGTGCTACCTCTGGTGCATCCATTTACTACACAACAAATGGCGTAGAGCCGACGACGTCTTCAACGTTATACAACAACACACCTTTTACCGTGAGCAGCACTG
>DAOORH010000150.1:0-6893 GCA_035389145.1 Cellvibrio sp. | reverse complement strand
GCCGTTAAAGCGGGTATGACGAACAGCACAGTGGCAAGCGCACCTTTTACAATTACGCAGCAAGCTGCAATGCCCACCATCAGCCCCAACGGCGGAACTTTTACCAGTGCGCAATCGGTAAGTTTAGCGAGTGGCACCTCAGGGGCGGCCATTCACTACACAACAAATGGGTCAGCACCGACGACGTCTTCAACGTTATACAACAACACACCTTTTACCGTGAGCAGCACTGCAACAGTGAAGGCGATAGCCGTTAAAGCGGGTATGACGAACAGCACAGTGGCAAGCGCACCTTTTACAATTAATTTGGATACACAAGCACCAACGGTTCCAGCTATAAACGCGCCCACAGCAGTGACGACAACAAGTTTTAATATTAGTTGGGTGGCATCTACTGATATTCGGGGGGTTGCAGGTTACCGCTATTCAATTAATGGCAGTACTTGGCAAACGACCACTACAACCAACGCGAGTTTCTCGGGGCTTACTGCGGGCGCTTATATTCCCTTCCAAGTTAAAGCCTATGACGCGGCAAATAACGAAAGCAGTTTGGCCAACCGTGAAGTTAGGCTGAGTGTTGTTCCACCGGGAGCGTTAGATTTAAGAAGTCGTTCGTCAACCACAGGCGACATTTATTGGGTAGCTTCTACCAGCGCCAACCTAGCCGGGTATGAGTATCGCTTAAATGCTGGCATTTGGATCGCTGCAAGTTCATCACCCGTTTTCTTAACTGGACTAACAGCGTCAACAACCTATGCCGTAGATGTAAGAGCTAAAAATACAATGGGCGATTACAGTACTTTATCCAGTGGGAGCCTAACAACCATAATGTTCACCTTGCCACCTCCAACCAATCCAGTCAGGACTATCGCGAATAGCTGTCAGTGGAGAGCCACGTGGGATGCAGTGGCTGGGGCGCAAAAATATGAGGTTCAAGATACTAATAGTTATTGGCAAACTGTTTACACAAACGAGGCTTATGTTGACTACTGCTCATACGGAAATTCGTCGGGCAATATGCCAAGTCGCGTACGCGCCTGTACTAATACGTTTTGTGGAAATCCAGCGAACTTTACTAACTAGGGAATGAAAAAAATGAAAAATATAAAATTTTTACTTTCAGGGTTTTTTTGTTCGGCTCATTTGGCGAGCGCAAGCCTTCCAGATCTTGCGCCGCCAAAAGTTCAGTTGGTGGATGAGTTCGGCGTAAACGTTCATAGCGGCCAAGTTCAGAGTAGCCTCGATACGGTTGCTATCGGCGGAGCCATGGGCTTGTCGCATAGTATTTCCAATTACACCAATAACTTTTCTATGACAGGCTTGCGTGGGTATCAAGACAAGTTTTATACAAAAGGGCGCGTTACTGAAATTGATGGTCGTCCTGCGACTTACAAAAATGCAATGCGGGTACATGACATCGGCGGCAGTGCTGATTTCGAACTTATTGTTGGGGGGGTGCCCGTAAATTTTACCGGGGGAAATGTTCCAAATTACACCTATCGAGCGCTGGGTGATAAAAGGCATACCTTGACGCTAATAGGTGACAGAGTAGTTTGGACCAAGCCTGATGGTACCCAAGTCAGTTTTGAAGGAGGCAATTCTGGATATCCCGATCAGGTAGGTTTGCTAAGACAAATTAAATATCCCAATGGCTTCACCATTGACGTGGATAATCAAAATAAACGTGTAACAACCAATACCGGTTTCGCGCTCAAGTATATTCATCAGTATGATGCTGCGGATGCAACCATGGATCCCGCAAAATACAATATTCGTTATGATAATCCTGTACCGTCGGTCGACGCACAAGTCTGGTCAAACCATAACCCCAAATATGTGCAAGCCATCAATACCAGTGTAGAGAATTGTTTGTCATCAGACTGCGTAACGAATTGGCCCAAAGCAGAGTTTAAGTGGCCTGCCGGCATGCCAAGAGCTATTTACCTTGGCGATAGTACGTTCAAAGTAACAGCAGCTACGGGTGCCATTACGGAATATTATTTTCGCGGTTTTGATCTAGCATACAGCGATACAGGAAACGTTCCCGATGGTTATTCTGCCTACCAAAGATACTCTCCGCGGCTGATCGGCATTAAACCTGCGGGCAGCAATGAAAAGGTTTTTCAATACACCTATAAAAACGTCTTTATCGGGCAGTCTGGAAACTTGGGAGGGGTCGAGTCTACTTGGTTTATTTTATCCGGCGACGCTGGGCAGGTTGCTACCGCTAAACGCTACAACCAATCCTCAAGCTATGCAATTGGCGAGAGTCTCTATGATGATATTCAAAATTTAGGTAGCGGCTATGTACAGCAAGTGCTTCCCAAGCTGAGTCAGTATCCCGGTGCGATCAATCAGGTCACAACGCGTGAGGGTCGCCTGAGCTATGAAGTAAGTTATAGAAACTTTCCTGTTCAGTATTCCAAGAGTTTTGGGCCAACTGAAAGTTATGGCTACGATGCGCGCGGCAATATGAATTCTCACACTGTTGGCGCAATAACAGCGACCGCTTCTTACCCAACAAGTTGTGATGCCAATAATGTCAAATACTGTAATAGCCCTATTTGGAAGCGTGATGGAAAAGGTAATCAAACAGATTACACCTACCATGCTGCATCGGGTCAAGTTGAGACTGTAACCTTGCCAGCCAATAAGAATGGTGTTCGCGCAAAAACACGCTATGAATATACCGCCTTATCTGCAACTTACTTTACCGCGAGTGGTTCAATCACAGGCGCTCCCATTTGGCTAAAAACGGCTGAGAAAACCTGTATTAATACCCCAACGGTGGGCGATGCCTGTGCTGGAAATGCCTCTGTTACCGCCGCAAAAGATGAAGTTATTACCCGTTACGAATACAACACCAGCAGAAATCTAGTGTTAAAGGGTATGACAGTAACTGCTGCAGACACTACCGGCGCTATTGTCACCAAACGTACGTGCTACCAATACGATATATACGGCAATCGCATCGGCGAAACGCAACCCAAAGCTAATTTAAGCAGCTGCCCACAATAATTGGTACAAGGAAAAGTGATAATGAAAAAATTAATCAATAAACTCTATTCCGGTGTTCTGGTGCTTGTGCTGGTGAGCGCTGCGCCACTTGTTCAATCTGCCCAGGTTGAAACCGCCTATACAACCTATTCACGCTACAGCACGGGTGGGCAATTGTTAGGTTCGTTTAGTAGTAAGCCCGGCGCTAGCAATGGTTATCAGGCTGTGCGCAATACCTATAACAATCGCGGCTTACTTGAAACCGTAGAAAAGGGTGAATTAAGTGCATGGCAGAGTGAATCCGTTTTACCTGCGAATTGGTCATCGTTCATCGTCAACTCAACCAAGACCACCGTATTCGACAGCTATGGTCGAGCACAAACCGAAACGTCCAAAGACAGAATTGGTACCGTGTTATCGCTCGTAGAGTACAGCTACGATGCTAACTCTCGCGTATTGTGCAAAGCAGTGCGAATGAACCTCATGGCTACCGGCAATGCTTGTACATCCAGCAATGTATCGGGAGCGAATCCAGATCGCATAAGTCGCTTCACCTACGATGAGTTAGATCAAGTAACCACAGAAGAGCGTGCAGTAGGTACCTCTGTTCAACAAAATTACGTCAGTAATGTTTATGAAGGTAGAGCACTGCGCTATCAAGTGGATGCAAACTGCAACAAAACCGAGCTTCGTTACGATTCACAATGGCGTTTATCAAGAATGGTTTATCCCGCTACGGCAAAGGTATTGTCCGCGGGTCAAAGCTGTAACAAACCCTCAGTCGCAAATGCACTACCCACAAATGCAGGTAGTGTAAATGAAAGTGATTACGTTGAATTTGGCTATGACAACAATGACAATAAAACCTATGAGCGTAAGCGAAGCGGTGCGGGCATTAATTACACCCTAGACAACAACAATCGCGTAATCTTCAAAAATTACGTCAACGTCGCCATGCAAGATATTTCCTACAACTATGATTTACGAGGCTTACAGCTTAGCGCTAAATTTCTCTCAGACAGTGGCAAAGGCATCACCAGCGTATACGACGGATTTGGCAATCTTGCTTCGTCAATTAATGGAATGTTTGATACGCCACGCACTCTAAATTATGCGTACGATCTCAATAACAATCGCACTAAAATTACGCATCCAGACAACGTTAGTTTCACCTATGGTTTTGATGGCATAAACCGCCTGAATAGTGTGGTAGATAATTCGTCGAGTTCGCTCTTGTCTATTGCCTATCAAAGCAACGGACGCCGCGCCAACCTAAATCGCAACAACAATACCACCACAAGTTACTCCTTTGAAAATGGTGTACAACTCAAAAGCTTTGAGCAAACGTTTTCAAGCAATACAACCAGCAACCTGAAGAATAGTTTTACCTACAACAATGCGGGCCAAATTGCGACGCTAACGCTAAGCAATAACAACTACTACTACAACGGCAATCAAAACCGCACAGGGACTTACGTTTCAGATGGCTTGAACCGTTATAACACAGTGGGTGCAGTTGTGTTGGGTTACGACGGCAATAGCAACCTAAAATACGATGGCATGACCTACTACAACTATGACGATGAAAATCGACTTATCTCAATGAGCAAGTTGGATGATTCAACATTCAGGCCGTCCTTCGTTTATGATCCAAACGGCCGTTTGTTTCAAACCACCATTAATGGTATCTGGACAAAATATTTATACGATGGCGATGCCTTGGTTGCTATCTATAAAACCAATACAGGTGGCAACATAAATCGTCGTTATGTACATGGCGATCAAGTTGATGAACCGCTGGTGCAATACAACGGGAACACAACCGCAGTAACTGCCCGTATTTATCTGCATGCAGATCATCAGGGCAGTATTATTGCGCAAAGTAATGGTTCGGGTACTTTGCTGGGTGCTTTGGCCTACGACAGTTATGGGATTCCGGCCGCAACCAATGCAGATGGTTTTGGCTATACCGGCCAGCTGTGGTTAAAAGAGGTGGGGCTGGATTATTACAAGGCGCGGATGTATTCGCCGACCTTGGGGAGGTTTTTACAGACGGATCCGATTGGGTACAAGGACAATATGAATTTGTATGCCTATGTTGGAAATGATCCGCTTAACAAGCATGATCCTACTGGAAATGTTGGTGTGTTGAATTGGACCGCCAATGACGCTGTTACTTTAGAGGTACCTTATACGTTAGATCAATCAGCTGCCAGCCTAACAGCAAGTGCAAGTGCTATAGAGGCTAGATTCGCTAAAGATTTCTCTGGAACCGTTAATATTAATGGCACAAATGTTAAGGTTACTGCACAAGCAATTGCTGTCACGGGCACTAAAGAGGCCAACATAGTTAAGGTCGTTCCATCTACACAAGGAGTGACGCAAAGTGGTAGAGCCGAAACAAATACTGTCGGAGGCAATCGAATTACTTTAGGTGCAAACACAGACGGCGCTGACACTGCCTCTCATGAATTTGGTCATGCTGCAGGTGCAGGTGATCAATATGCGGGAGGTGTTGATGTGAATGGGAATGTGTTAGGTTCAGACGCAAGCTCAAATAATATTATGCATGATTTAGGTAATGGCGGTGCTAATTCTCAAACTATGAAAGAAATAATAAATGCACCAACAAATATTAGAAGTTGTAACTCAGGTGTAACCCCTGCATCGGGAGGATGTAATTAATGAAGGTAAGTGATATCAGCTTTGGATTTATCTTTAGTGGTCTCCTTCTGCTTGTTTCAAGCTGTGTTGTTGCAGCTCCAGAGAGACTCTGCGAAATTAGACAATCAGCATGGTGCTTGTTAGAGGGAGCGGAAAAAATCATTGATGAGAAAACAGAAACTGATAGTAAGTATGCCAGTGTATGGTATGTGTCTGGTCCTCTTGATCAAAATCATGGTTTTTATGTATTAGAGCCTAATGGTTGTCGAAAAGGATTATCTGATTCTTTAAATTTAGTTAATTATAACGATCAAGTTGAATGGCGAAATCAACAGTGGCGAAAAATTATTTTTCGCTTGAAAAATGATGAGAGTTGCGACTTGGAGGTTCTCTTGCCGTCAGCAGAAATTGATAAATTAGGTGAAGCTTTTTCTCACACATTTCTACTTATAAAGTCATGCAATAGTAATGCATGTGGTGGTTATGTTGTAGGTGAGAAAGTTTCCCCGAATGAGTTAAAAAAGTTCGATAGAAATTTAGGGTCAAAATAGTATTTAAATTAATTATGTCTCGTTCTCAAGCTCCAACAATTGGGGTCAGAGTAAAATTACAACAATTGGGGTCAGAGTAAGGAACAATCAAGAACATCAAGGAGGATGTATGGCACGGTTAGCGCGTTTGTGTCCGGTAGATATTCCGCAACATATTATTCAGCGTGGCAACAATCGGCAGGTTTGCTTTAATTCAAGGGAGGATTTGGCGGCTTACGCTTATTGGTTAAAAGAGTTTGCTACTAAATACCATGTTGAAATTCATGCGTGGGTTTTTATGACCAACCATGTGCATTTGCTTGTCACTCCTCGGGTTCAATCGGCTGTTTCCAAATTAATGCAGTCGCTTGGCCGTCAGTACAACAATTGGGGTCAGGAACAATTGGGGTCAGAGTAAAATTAAATTGAGGATTTCTCTAACCTGAGGTATTTTCGTTTTTTATTTTTACTCTGACCCCAATTTAATAACATCAAGGAGGATGTATGGCACGATTAGCGCGTTTTTGTCCGGTAGACATTCCGCAACATATTATTCAGCGGAAACAATTGGGGTCAGAGTAAAATTAAATTGAGGATTACTTTGATCTGAGGTGTTTTCGTTTTTTATTTTTACTCTGACCCCAATTCAATCAAGAACATCAAGGAGGATGTATGGCACGGTTAGCGCGTTTGTGTCCGGTA
>DAOORH010000149.1:0-7748 GCA_035389145.1 Cellvibrio sp. | reverse complement strand
TGTCTTCTCCAAGCTGCGGGTTTTTCACAGTAGAGGTAGGCATTCTTTTAGTCTCGCCGGATCGCTGTTGCGAAAGCATACCCGCAGAAAAAGAGCGCGAAGTGGGTGCTTCTTTTTTTTGTGCTAACAATAGTTCGAGATCTAAAATCCGGTTTTCCAGAGCACTGATGTGCTCGTGTTGGCTGGAATCATTGTCGGTTAGAGTGAGAGCGCCATAGGTAAATGCGGCCCCGACGAAAGCGGGCAATAGAAAATGTTTTTTGAAGTTAGTGGTGATAGTCATCTTTATATCTCTCGTTATTTTTTTAGATTTATTATTTTTAGAGTGATCAGATTGATAAAAAAGGAGCGGAAAAACCGCTCCTTTTTTTGTTACGCTTCTTATCTTAACAGCAGGCCTACTTAACAGCAGGTCAACTCAAAAGCAGATTACAAATTACCGTAACCAATAGCGCCGTTACAGTGCATCCATTCGCTTCTACCGCTACCTCCACCACAGGAGCCGTTTTGGTAAACGCCGGTGTTATAGGTTTGTGCTTCCGATTGACGAACGCTGCCATTTACACTGATGTAATCCACTTGTACATCGCGGTTACCGGAATCGTTGGTGTACTCCACAAGTGTACCGCCACTCAAGTTGGTAGATACTGAGTAGTTGGTCATGGTAGTCGTCAGAGTCCAGGTTCTTACTACGGTGTTGTTCACTTTGAGGCTAATGCTTTCACCACCGGCAGCACCTCTGGCGCGTACGATTACGGTTTTGCTGCCAGTTGAAGGTGTAGAGCTTGAGCTGCCACCACCGCTGGTGCCTGATGCAACGGTAATATCTGAATTACCGGTACTTTGATAGCCTTCAGTCGCCAGTACTTGATAATCGTGGCTGCCCAAATTTAAACCCTTGCTCGCCCAGAAATTAGCGTGGTTAGCAAAAGTGATGTTGCCCGAGATATTACCAAAACCTTTTTTGGGGTTTCTCACACTGAAATATTGATAGAAGGTTTTGGTACCATCAATGGACGGTTGGTTGGTGCGCAGACAACGACGAACGTTATAAGTAGCACCATCGCTGGTGAAGCTGCCGTAATCGGTACCGCCAGAACAAGAAGACGGATTATAAGAACCGTAGCTTTCAATGATGTAGTACTCAACTAATGGGTTTCTCGTCCATCCATAAAATGCCAAGTAGGAATTTTGTGAGTTGGAGGCTCCGTAGTAGCCAGAGTAGTTTAGAGCACGTGAGCTAGAGCCCGGATTCCAACCTTTACCGCCTACCCAGTTGTTGGTGTTATTCGTCCATTGAGATTGATAACGGCCACCCGCTTGCAACGTCATAGACGCGCTACCTGAATCTTTCCAGAAGGTGTAATAAAACCCGTTATTGGTACCGGTTGAGTTTGATGACAAGGTTTGCGCACTAACCGCTGTTGCACACAGGGCTGCAGTAGTAACTACTGCTGTTAGTATTTTTTTGCAGGTTGATTTCATTATTAGTCTCTCTTTATTTTAGCCTCTCAACCAATACCACCCATAGAGGATGAGGACTGTTGCAAGGTTTATCCCGCCCATTGCGGACAGGTGTATATCGAGCACCAAAATAGCTTTTATATTATTGTTAAAACCATTCAGAGCCCAACGTCTATATTTATACATTTCGACTTTATTATTGTCAATATAACTATAAGCTTATAGTCATAATAACCATTTATGTGATTTATATAATCAGAAATGATGTGTGTTGACGTCACATTTCTACCCAATTGCACGAGTGATTTGTACCGGATGTGTCATTCAAACCCGCTAAACATTTTGGGTGCGGAAGTCTAATTCGTGTCATTAATTAGAAAAATGCAGAGGTAAGGTATGATGCTGGCTTGTTTGCAGGTGTTAAACTTGGCGATCTCGCCTGTAATTAATGTTCTCTTTTAATCATATGTTCTACTTATCCGGATACTTCATTGAACATCACACCCACAACTCATTTATCCGTCATCAATTCGTCGCTTATCAATGGAGAGGCCGTCGATGTATGGCAAATTATTCGTGCTGAGGCCGTAGGCGCCAGCGCCCAAGAACCAGTGTTGGCGAGTTTTTATCACGCAGCCATTTTGAATCACACTAGTTTTCAAGCGGCAATTAGTTTTCATTTGGCGAATAAATTAGATTCGCAAACTATGCCTGCCTTAATCATTCGCGAAATTTTTGTGGAAGCGATGAGCGCAGATCCGTCTATTGAAATTGCGATGCGCGCGGATATTTGTGCGCACCGCGAGCGTGATCCTGCATGTGATGCTTACAGTATTCCTTTGTTGTTTTTTAAAGGCTACCAAGCCTTGCAAGCCCAGCGCATTGCCCATTGGTTGTGGTTGCAGGGGCGACAATGCTTGGCGCTTTTTTTTCAGAATCAAATCTCGCAGCAGTTCGATGTGGATATTCACCCAGGTGCAAAAATCGGCAAGGGCATAATGGTTGATCACGCGACTGGTGTGGTCATGGGGGAAACTGTGGTCATGGAAGATAATGTTTCCCTGCTGCATGGCGTTACTTTAGGCGGTAGCGGCTGCTCGAAAGGTTTGCGTCATCCTATTATTCGGCGCGGTGTGTTGATTGGTGTGGGTGCAAAAATTTTGGGTCATATTGAAATTGGCGAGGGTGCAAAAATTGGTGCGGGGAGTTTGGTGTTAGAACCTGTTGCACCGCACACCACGGTGGCGGGTGTGCCTGCAAAATTGATTGGCCGGCCTGTAGTGGCGGAGCCTGCACTGAGTATGGATCACGGCTTAACAGAGGATTGATCTAGGCGCTAAAAATGCCTTTCAGATGTACGTAGCGCTCAACAGCTAGGCTAAATGAATGTCTTGTTCCCGATTGCCGTCTCGCAGCCATGATAGAACGGCCTGACGGCTTTTGAGCATATTTTCATAGGTTTCAATCACAATACTGTTGGGTATTTGTTGTTTTTTCATCAAACTAATTCGGTGTTGCAAAAAAGCGATATCTTGCTCCACTTTGGTTTGCACGCTGGATGCTTCTTTGAGTTCGCCACCCACAATAATTTTACGTTGATACAAAGCATTCATAGCGCAACTTCTCCTTTATAAAATGCTCAACCAAGTTAATAGCGTCTATATTAAATGTCTTAGCCCTCTATGCAGAGGCTTAGTGAAAGTATGGTTTGATATTTTAAGCCTGCCAGCTTTCTGTGATACCTTTTTGGAACATATAAAAGCCTTTCTATCGCCAATTAGCGAAAGCTTGCATGCAAGAAGGGCCGCACCCTAAAGAAGTGTGATCGAGTTAACAAAATTATGAGCAATCAAGAATTCGATATTATTTTTCGCGGCGACATAGTCTTCGGTCATCAGTTAGCCGATGTAAAACTGCGCTTGCAGCAATTGTTTAAAGCCGATGCAGCCAAGGTGGATGCACTCTTTAGCGGCCGCCCCGTACCGCTTAAACGCGGGTTGGATTTGGCCAGCGCAGAGAAATATAAAGAAGCCCTAACCCGAGCCGGTGCGCAAGTGGATGTTGTCGCAGCAGGAGAAACTAAACCTGCTAGCGCTCCTGTTGCGAGGTCTGTGCCCATACCTCCCGTATCAACACCTGTGCCTGCAGCAGCGCCTTTAACCTTGGCGCAGCGTTTAGAGCTGCAAGCCTCAGCGGATAAACAAGCTGCAGAAAAAGCTGCCCTTAAACGTGAGCAAGAGGAGCGCGAACAAGCCGCTCGCGATGCTGCGCTAGGCGTTAAACCCAATACAGCACCCAGTGGTTGGAGTTTAGCGCCGGTGGGTTCTTATATGTTGCAACCTGCGGAGCATGCTATTGAAGAGCCAATTGCTGTAGATACGAGTTCGATTAGCTTGCGCCCCGCTGAAGCGGGCAATATTTTGGATGTGAATGAACAGCCGCCTGAACCTATTGCCACTGTTGTTGCGCCAAATTTCGACGTGGCTGAAGCGGGTGCCGATTTGGTTCGTGCCGATGAAAAAATGGATTTGCCACTGCTCGAAATTGAATTAGAAGATTGGGGCTTGGCAGATTTAGGCGAGGATTTAATTTCAGCCACTGAAAAGCCTCAAATCGCAATTCCTGTTATTCATATTCCCGATGTTGGCCTTGCACCGGCAGGGGCAGATTTGGGTCAGTTGAAGCCCCAAGTAAAAGCCGTTGTTCCAGATATAAGCGGTATTCGTTTGGCTGATTAAACGCCAAGTAAATTTGGCGGATTTTATAATTATAATTCAGTGCCTTTTTTGGCTAGTACCCTGTTTTTACTAGTCCCCTGTTCTGAGTAGTTGCATGCAAACACCGATTTTTAATATTCATGATTTAATTCTAGTGCTCACACTGGCCGTGTGCTTGCTCTTGGTTATTTTTCAATTATTACTTTCCAAACAAAAACAAATAGCATCGCGTTTGCTCACCGTTTTTTTTATCTGTGTGGGTATTAATGCGCTGTGTAATTTGTTGCTTTGGAATAACTATTTGCATATTGAATCATCCGCCGCGAAATTTGCGATTGCCTATGGCGTGAGCTTAACCGTCGTTGGAAAGAGCTTGTGCTTGTATGCTTATGTAGTGGCGATTACTCGCGAGAGTTTTCGTTTTGGATGGCGAGAGCTGGCGCATTTTATTAATGTGTTAGTTGTAGTTGGGTTTTTATTGCTGGGCAGAATTGATAGCGATCAGATGCGATTTATATCCACAAGCCAAACTGAATTTACTGTCAATGTCACTAATTATTTATGGCATTACCTTAAGTTTTTAACTGTCGCTTATGCCTTGAGCGCAGTGTGGGCAGTGTGGCATTACAAGCAGCAGCTCAAAGCTTTTTATTCCAGTTTGAGCCTTGAGGGCCCGCAGTGGTTAATGTTGCTTACCTTGGGTTTTGCACTCAATTGGTCTTGGTCCTTATTAGTCCATATTCTGGGGCAATCGGCGGGTATTAATCTGGCGGATAGCTTTGGTATTTTTGATAACTACATAACCTTCCTTTTGGTAAATGCGCTTTTTGTGTATAGCCTGCTCTATGCGCATCAATTAATTGAAACCAAAAATGCACCCCAAGAAGAAAAGCCGGTAGTGGTCGCAGCAGATTATTCGCCAGATGTGATTGAGCGTATTCGCCAAGGGATGGAGGTGCAGCACTTATATTTGAAGCACACCCTGAATATTGAAGAATTTGCCAAGCAGGTGGGCATTCATTATCGCGAAGTGTCGGCGGTTATTAATAAACACTTTGATACGAATTTTTTTGAGTTTGTAAATTCCTATCGCGTGAACAAGGCCAAGGAAATGTTGCTTGACCCTAATTTAGCGGATACGACTATTTTAGATATTTTGTTGGAGTCTGGGTTTAATAGTAAGTCGTCATTTCACCGATTTTTTAAGCGTTATGTCGGTATGTCTGCGGCGGATTATCGAAAGACACACACTGGAAAAATCAGCGCCGAAAAACCTTCGCCGTAAAAGACTAAGGTGGTATTAAATTTATCTGACCTCTGAGGGCGCCCGTGGCCACCCTCAGAAGGTGGGTTGGATGTTAGATTTTAGTCAATTTAATCCAGTCAATATTAAAGCCGCCTGAGTTGGCGTATATAGCCAAACTTTGGACGCCTGCGGTTAAATAAACATTGTGTGAAATGGTGGTGTAGGTGCCCCAACCGCCACTATTGGGAACGCTAATGGTGGCCAAGCCAACACCGTTTCGATCTAGAGTGAATTGTGCGGTAGTCAGCGCCGAGGCAACGCGGTACTCCACCTTGTAAGTGCCGGTTTGGGGAATGTTAATATTGTTATATTTCATCCACTCGCCGCCATCTATGTAGCCTACAGTTCCACCAGAAACCGTTACGCTGCCACCCACCTCATTAAAGTTTTCAGCTTGAATCAGTATGGCTGCTGGTGCTGTTGTACCACCATCCGCAGGTGGCGTACCTGTGTAGCCAGTTTGGCCTTCTTTGGTGAGCGCCAAAACTAAGGTGCCATTTTTAACCACGACGTTGTTGGGTTCAAAATCGGCATAGTTTTCGCCAAAGGTCCAGTTGGCTTTGTTCCAGCGATTGGTATCAAAGGTATTGAAATCATCGCGCCAGCTACCGGCAGTCACAAAACCATTGCTGGCCGCGCTGTAGGGTTTGTACTCAATGTAATTAACAAACTGATACACCGGCAGAATATTGTCATTCCACGCGCCCACCCACTCAGCAATATTGGCTGCCCAGAGATTAAAGCGCAGGTCTTGTGGGCTGGTGAGGCTGGTCACAAATTGCCCGCCAGTAATGCGGCGTACTTGACTTCCATCTACAAACCAAGCGATGTAGTTGGGTGTCCATTCCAGTACATAGGTGTGGTAGCCATCGCCCATAGAGAATGGGGTGGTGTGCAGGCCTTCGGTTTTGGTGGTAGGGCGATTGGTACCGATAATCACGTTGCTCTGCCATTGGGTGGCGTTATTTTTGCCGAAGATCTCTATATCAATCTCTTCCCAGAAAGTGCCTGCTTGCTCTGAACCGTTCTTGTAGGTGAAGAACGTTGAGAGTACGCCACTGCCTTTGGCCACGCGCATGCGCATTTCGTAGCGGCCGTATTTGTATGTTTGCTTGGAGTAGATTTCTGCCGCTTTGTAGGGTTTGGCGTTAGCGCCCATGACAAACAGTCCGGCGGCAAGCAGTGCTGACCAGCGGATAATGCTGTGAAAACTTAACATAGTGAGTACCTTTATTGGTTATTAGACGACTCGATTATTGAGGGCTGAAAATCTCTTATGCTCTGCCCACGCTTATATAGTTGTATCTGCACTGGACTTTTGCGCACCAGTTTGCGCATGCTGCTGAAGATGGTGCGTAATCAGGAGATGCTTGTTACTTTCAGTAAAAGCATCACTTTTGTGGATGCTTAAAGTGATGGCATATGGCTGCAAAAACGCTGTGAACAATTTGGCTTGATGTTACGTATATCAACCTGATGAAATCTAAAGCGGAGCGGTCATGAAACAGTTTTTAGTGGTGGGTGGTACTAAGGGCATTGGTTTGGCAACAACACAAGCCTTGGTTAAACAGGGGCATAAAGTTTACGTGTGGGCGCGTAACCCTATCGACATTGAAGGCGCAGATGTTATTGCCAATGATGCCACTGGCGACTTGGATCTTAGCGGCTTGCCGGATGTGTTAGATGGCGTCGTTTATTGCCCAGGTAGCATTAATTTAAAACCCTTCCACCGTTTGAGTGCTGAAGACTTTGCCCGCGATTGGCAGCTTAATGTCATGGGCGCAGTTGCGACCTTGCAAGCGGTTATACCGAAGATGAAGGCTGCCGAGCAGGCGAGTGTGGTTCTGTTTAGTACTGTTGCGGTGAGCTTGGGTATGCCATTTCATGCCAGTATTGCCTGCGCGAAAGGCGCAATCGAAGGCTTAACCAAATCACTAGCCGCAGAATGGGCACCTAAAATACGGGTGAATGCTATAGCGCCATCGCTTACTCACACACCGCTGGCTGAAAAGCTGCTTTCTAATGATGAGAAAATTGAAGCAGCGGCCAAGCGTCACCCGTTACAGGCTATAGGCTCGCCGGAGAATTTGGCGGCTATGGTCACATTCTTGTTGGGCGATGAGTCGAAATGGATAACGGGGCAGGTAATGCATGTGGACGGGGGTCTATCGTCAGTGAAGTTGTAATGGGCGTTTGCCGCTGAAATAAAAATGGCCACTGTTTAGGTGGCCATTTTTTTGGAGAGCAATTTCTTATTTGGA
>DAOORH010000148.1:0-7754 GCA_035389145.1 Cellvibrio sp. | reverse complement strand
GTTTCTTGCTGCTCATAAAAGGAGGGCGGTATTATGCGCAACATTTCTTCATTAGCGGTAAGAATTCATGGCATCCCTACAAGATCAACTCCTTAAAGCGGGTTTAATCGATACCAAAAAGGCTAAGCAGGCCAATAAAGAGAAGCGTAAGGAAACCAATGTAGCGCGCCGCGCGCCAGAGCCGGTGGTTGACGAAGTGAAACAATCCGCCGAACAGGCACGTTTAGAAAAGGCTGAGCGCGACCGCGAACTCAATCGCCAGCGTAATGCTGAGCTTGAACAGCGCGCACTGGCGGCACAGGTTAAGCAGCTGATTGAAAACCATCGCCAGCCCAAAGGCGCAGGTAATGGCGATGTGGAATACAACTTTACCGATGGCAAGTTGATTAAAAAAATGCGGGTATCGCCGTTGGTGCTTGAGCAAATTGCCCGCGGCGTTTTAGCTGTCGTTAAGCTGGGCGAAGGCTATGAAGTGGTGCCACGCATTGTTGCCGACAAGATTGTGCTGCGCGATGAAAAATCGGTACTGGTTGCCAATGTGAAATCCCATCAGCAAACCGATGAAGATGATCCTTATAAAGACTATGTAATCCCCGACGACCTCATGTGGTAACACAAACCGCCGCATTTGCCTATTCTTAGAATCCGCCTCGGGTTATGTCATAATGCTGCAACAATCACTGGATGCGAATTTCCTATGTTAGATATGTTCACCGGGCTTAGCTTTGCGTTTGGCCTCGCGCTGTTTTTGTCAATTGCCTTTGTATTGGCTTACGAATTTATTAACGGTTTTCACGATACCGCAAATGCGGTAGCTACCGTGATCTATACCAAAGCCATGCCGCCCCATATGGCGGTTGTTGCATCAGGGATTTTTAACTTTTTAGGTGTAATGATTGGCGGTTTGGGTGTTGCCTACGCAATTGTGCACTTGTTACCCGTAGATTTGCTGCTCAATATCAGCTCGTCTTACGGCATGATCATGATTTTTTCCTTTCTTTTTACTGCAATCTGTTGGAACTTAGGTACTTGGTATTTTGGTATTCCCTGCTCAAGTTCACATACATTAATCGGCTCAATTCTTGGTGTGGGTGGCGCGCATGCGTTACTAGCACACCTGCCCTTAGCTGAAGGTATTAATACTAAAAAGGCAACTGATATTATGTTGTCGCTGCTGATTTCTCCGTTGGTGGGTTTCATTATTGCAGCACTGGTTTTGTTGCTGCTAAAACGTATGTGGCCCGGTCAAAAAATTCATAAAACGCCAGAAGAGCGCGAAAAGATTGACGGTAAAAGGCATCCACCATTTTGGACTCGCGTTACCTTGGTGGCTTCTGCGATGGGTTTGAGCTTTGTACACGGTTCAAACGATGGCCAAAAAGGAATTGGTATGTTGATGCTTGTGCTGATTTGTATGGCACCGGCGCACTTCGTTTTGGATTTGAATACCTCTGCCATTGATATTGATAAAACGCGCCATGCTGCGGTTTATCTTGAAGGACTTTATCAAAAAAATGCCGACAAATTGGGCAAGAATATTGACTTCACCAAAACCGAAGCTGCCACACTTACTGAAGAAAAGTGCCAATCAAAAAATGCCTTGGTAACGCTAAATAGCCTTTCAGCGCAATTAAAAGACGTTACAGATTACAACGCACTCCTAATAGAAAACCGCCGCGAAATTCGTCGTGTGCTTTTGTGTATTGATGACAGCGCAAAAAAGATGGCAAAAGCAGATGGCATATCTTCAGCAGATAAAACAGAGATCAACACGTTACGCAAAGAAATTACAGCGACCACCGAATTCGCGCCTTTCTGGGTGATTTTTGCCGTTGCTCTAGCTTTAGGTTTAGGCACCATGACCGGCTGGCGTAGGGTCGTTAAAACCGTTGGTGAGAAAATCGGTAAAACTGGTATGACCTATTCGCAAGGTATGTCTGCTCAAGTTACCGCTGCAACCGCCATTGGAATCGCGAGTATGACTGGCATGCCGGTGTCAACCACCCACGTACTTTCGTCTGCTGTTGCAGGCACCATGGTTGCTAATAAATCTGGCTTACAGTTTGCTACTATCAAAACCATTTTGTTGGCATGGGTATTAACCTTGCCGGCAACTATTTTGTTGGCCGGTGGTTTGTTCTACATCGGCGCTTCAGTTTTCTTGTAAATCTGCGCATTTAGTAAAACCAAAAAACCGGGAAGTTAAGCCCGGTTTTTTTGAGTTTGCATTCCACTTTTAATAGTTTTAAGCGAGCTTATCAAGGCGATATGAATTCTATAAATACCTAGACTTTGATTTGATGTTTTTTAAATTCTTGTAAATTTCTCGATAGAGGTAAGACTATGCTTTCCCTGAAACAAAGTGCTCACGTTGCACCCGCTGGCATCCATTGGGGGGTGCGCTACGGTGTTTCAATTGGTTTTTTAATTGTACTTGCGTTGTATGTTTTAAACGGAGTAGGTGCAAATAGTTATATTTTGGTGTTTGCAGCGGTAGCCGGTGGCTATATGGCAATGAATATTGGCGCAAACGATGTTGCCAATAATGTTGGGCCTGCAGTAGGTTCTGGTGCTTTAGGTTTGGGCGCTGCAATCGCAATTGCAGCTGTCTGTGAAGCAGCAGGAGCCATAATCGCCGGTGGTGATGTGGTATCTACTATTAAAAGCGGCATCATCGACCCCAAACTGGTAAAAGACCCGAATGAATTTATTTGGTTGATGGCGGGTGCGTTATTGGCCGGTGCTGTTTGGCTAAATTTTGCTACTTGGATGGGCGCACCAGTATCAACTACGCACTCCATCGTGGGTGGCGTTTTAGGTGCCGGGTTGGCGGCAGGGGGGCCTGAAATTGCAAACTGGCCGGTCATGGGTTCTATAGTTGCGAGTTGGGTAGTATCTCCAGTGTTGGGTGGTGTTATAGCGGCTCTGGCATTGCTAGCCATCAAGCGTAGCATCATGTACCGCGATGATAAGTTAACTGCCGCTAAAACTTATGTGCCTATTATGATTGCCGTTATGGCGTGGTCATGTAGTGTTTATTTAATTCTTAAAGGCGTTAAACAGATTTGGGCTGCGCAAACCTACGAAGCAATCATTATAGGTTCGCTGATTGCGGTCATTGTTTATTTTGTTAGTCGTCGCGCCATTGTTAAACGTGCAGAAATTATCGAGAACTCACGCGCAAGTGTGAATGACATGTTCACCATTCCGCTCATATTTGCTGCTGGTTTATTGAGTTTTGCTCATGGCGCAAATGATGTAGCTAATGCGATAGGGCCTTTGGCTGCCATTGTAGATGCAATCAATGCGGGAGGCATTCATTCTAAGGCGGCTATTCCTTTTTGGGTGATGATGATTGGTGCGAGTGGTCTTGTTATTGGCCTTATGATGTTTGGCCCACGTCTTATTAGAACAGTGGGTGGTGAAATTACTGAGCTCGATAAAACCCGCGCGTTCTGCATAATGCTTGCCGCAGCCGTCACCGTTATTGTTGCATCGCAATTGGGTTTACCCGTTAGTTCAACCCATATAGCCTTAGGCGGAGTGTTCGGTGTTGGTTTTTTACGCGAATACTTAAAAACACGTTACGCAACTGAGTTGCATATGATTTTAGATGATCATACCGGAGAGGAGCGCGAAAAATTACAAGCATTTTTAGATGATTTTCAACATTCGCCTGTTGAAGAAATGCGTGAAATGATCAAGAAGGCAAAGAAAAAAGCATTAGAAGTTGAGTTGAAAAAGAGTGAGCGCAAGCAGCTTAAAAACATCTACCGCCAAGAGTTGGTCAAAAGAAAGCAGCTGTATAAAATTGTTGCCGCTTGGGTGATTACAGTCCCTGTTTCCGCCGGATTGGGAGCTGTGTTTTACTTTGCTATTCGCGGTGTATTTATTTAATTGTAAAGTAAATATTTTTGATGCGTTTTGTGTTTTAAAAAGCCGAGCAATTGCTCGGCTTTTCTTATGGGAGGAAAAAGTAACTGCAAAATTAAGTTACGGACCTAGGTCAATCCCACTTAACTCAAACCATCTTACATCTCCCCCAAGAACCCCCCAGACTGTCTCCCCCATAACTGCGCATAAATACCTTGCTGTGCAATCAGTTCCGCATGTGTACCTTGCTCAACAATACAGCCTTTATCCAGCACAATTAATCTATCCAGTGCTGCGATTGTCGATAAACGATGGGCAATCGCAATGACTGTTTTACCTTGCATTAATTTATTGAGGTTGGTTTGAATCGCGGCTTCTACTTCAGAATCTAACGCCGATGTGGCTTCATCCATAATTAAAATGGGTGCGTGTTTTAGTAACACTCGCGCTATAGCAATACGCTGACGTTGGCCGCCGGATAATTTTACGCCGCGCTCGCCAACATGGGCATCGTAACCGGTGCGGCCTTCATTATCGTTAAGTTGCAAAATAAACTCGTGCGCTTCAGCTTGTTTGGCGGCTTCAATCATATCCGCATCAGTAGCATCGGGTTTGCCGTAAAGTAGGTTGTCGCGAATGGAGCGGTGCAAGAGCGATGTATCTTGCGTAACCATACCAATTTGCGCACGCAGGCTTTCTTGTTGCACCAAAGCAATGTCATTGCCATCAATTAAAATATGGCCGCTTTCTACATCGAAAAAGCGCAACAACAAATTCACCAGTGTAGATTTACCTGCGCCAGAGCGGCCAACTAAGCCAATTTTTTCACCGGCTTTAATATGTAAATTAAAGTGGCTGATAACGCCTTCGCTTTTACCATAGTGAAAGCACACATTTTTAAATTCAATTTGGCTTTGCGTAAGCGCTAGGGGCTGGGCATTTTCAATATCTTGCACTTCGCGTGGAACCGATAAAGTATTTAAACCATCTTTTGCGGTGCCAATATTTTCAAAGAGGGCAGAAACTTCCCACATAATCCATTGCGCCATACCGTTTAAGCGCAACACTAAACCAATCGCGGCGGCAATTGCGCCGGTAGTAATAGCAAGGTTGCTCCATAACCATAGGGATACAAATGCCACCGCAAAAATCAGTGCGGCGTTAATTGCCCACACGCTTGAACTTAATGCCGTGGCTAAACGCATTTGTGGGTGAACTGTACTTAAAAAATACTCCATGCCTTTTTTGGCATATTCAGCTTCGCGGTTGGAGTGTGAAAATAATTTTACGGTAGAAATATTGGTGTAAGTATCTACCAAGCGGCCGGTCATATCTGAACGGGCATCCGCTTGTTTCATGGCGGTTTGCGCGAGCCTTGGCAAAAAATAATAGAGCAGGCTGGCGTAGCCGAACATCCACGCAACTAGCGGCATAGCCAAACGCCAATCTAAACTACCCAGCAATACCAAAATGCCTGAGAAATACACGGCTACGTATAAAAGCACATCCAACAATTTTATAATGGTTTCGCGCACCGCCAATGAGGTTTGCATAACCTTGGTGGCAACACGGCCAGCAAATTCATTTTGATAAAACTGATAGCTTTGCCCCAACAAATAACGGTGTGCCTGCCAGCGAATACGCATGGGGAAATTACCCAGCAGGGTTTGATGCAACAACAAGCTGTGCAGCAATACGGTAATGGGCAAACCTATAAGCACAATCGCGCCCATCATTAATAATTCGTGCTGCGATTCAAGCCAGAGGGTCTGCGGGGTGTGGCTATTTAACCAATCGACGAGCTGGCCTAAAAAACCAAACAGCGATACTTCTAGCACTGCAATTGCACCTGTAAGCAGAGCCATCATTATCAGAAATGATTCTGTACCACGCGCATAGTGGCGACAAAATGCAAATAATGTTTTAGGTGGAGCTTTGGGGTGTTCGGGCGGGAAGGGTTTAATAAGGCTTTCAAAAAATTGAAACATAAGGCTTGGTCGCTTTAAATAGTGTCAAAATTGTTTAGGATGCGGGTTGATTCAAAAGCCGCAAAAAAGTGGTGAAATTTTAACACTTATCACTGCTATAAGCTTGTGCCAAAATGTTAAGATAGCCGCCATTACTGACAATAACAGCCAATTAATTTTATCCGTCAAAAAAACACCCTTATAAGAGAGTTTATATGAAGAACGCATTAATCGTTTTTGCTGCAGGTTGTTTAGGGGCGTTTATTCAGTGCTTGGTTATGTGGCTATTTAGTCGCTACGGCATTACAAGTTCGCTGCAGGTGAATTTGCACGGTTCCATCGCTCCAGCATGGTTGTACCCACGTATTGTGTGGGGCGGTATGTGGGGCTTTTTGTTTCTCTTGCCGATTTTATCCAGCAGTGTTTTTGCGCGCAGTTTTGTGATTGCGCTTATACCCGCAGGCGTACAGCTGTTTGTGATCTATCCCTTTTATGAAGGCAAGGGTGTTGCCGGTTTATCGCTGGGCATGCTTACGCCATTCATGGTGTTGTTTTTCTATTGGGTTTGGGCGCTGGCCACAACTGTCACCCTCAAGTTAGCTAAGTAATAGAAAGAAATTAGCTACGTAGTTTGGTGCAAAAAGTTTTCAATTTAGGAACCGTAAATGTCTTTGTTTAAAAACATCTTAGTACTTGCCCTAGTGTTTTCTAGCTCCCTGAGCTTTGCGCAGTTTTTGCCCAATAACTCAAGCCTAAGTGTGCAATCGGTTCAACGATGGATGGATTCTAACCGCGACTTTACCAGCGTTATTCAAGTCTTGGATGAAATGCATAAAACCGAAGACGACTTAAAGAAATTTGATGCCTTGCCAGCGGCAGAACAAGATCAAAAAATTGCCGCCTTTTTGCAACAGAAAAAACTGTTGGATTCAAGCAATGCAATTGCAAGTCGTCACGGTTGGAAATCTGTCGGTGAATATATGCGTTTGAGCACAAAGTTAGGTAATGCGATTGCGGCCTACTTTTTTACAGAGGAAACCGCAAGGTTACCAGCTGAACATAAACAAGCATTGCGCGCTAAAACTGATCCCGCTATTTTAGCGGCACCGCAAGAAGATATTGCGTTTGTGAAAAATAATGAAAAGTTGTTGAAGGATTATATTCAGGCGTATGCGAAGGGTCGTTGATTACAATAACGATGGTTAATGTAGGAGCGGCTTTAACCGCGCATATTTCAGAGCTTCGCGGCTAAAGCCGCTCCTACAGTAGATATAAACTTTAATTAATCCGTAAGCACACCATTGCGATAATCTTGAATAGCCTGCTCAATTTCTTCCGTCGTATTCATTACAAAAGGGCCGTATTGTGCGATTGGCTCTTTCAACGGAATGCCCGCCAACAAAATAAAGCGTGTATCTTCCGTTAAAGCTTCTACTGATATTTCATCGCCTGCACCTAATAATCCGGCATTACCTGCAGCCAGCTTGCGTGCATCCTCACCAATGGCTAGCCCACCCTCATACACATAAATAAACGTGTTGTGGGTTGCGGGTATTGCGTGTGCAAATTTTCCATTGAGCGGCAAATGCACATCCCAATAAATGGCTTGAGTTGTTAAGCCTTGAATTGGGCCGCTAACCACTTTGCCATCAATGAACGCAGAGTTAGCAATCACTTTAATACAGCCGCCATTTTTTAAATCAGCGATTGGAATGTCGCTCGCTGGAATATCGCGGTAATGCGCGGGCTTCATTTTTTCAGCGGCGGGTAAATTCAGCCACAACTGAAAGCCGCGCATTAACCCGTGTTCTTGCTGTGGCATTTCGGAGTGAATAATGCCGCGGCCTGCGGTCATCCATTGTACATCGCCATTGCGCAAATGGCCTTTGTTGCCCATATGATCTTCATGCAGCA
>DAOORH010000147.1:0-7759 GCA_035389145.1 Cellvibrio sp. | reverse complement strand
GGTGTATGGCTTTCGACCGTGTGTTGGATTTGCGTGGTGTCTTAATGGATTTAGTGGCCGATGGCCGCTTGTCGCAGGAGGATGCCAATGTCTTGATGGGTGCAACACGCACTCGCGAGCAGGCGATTATGCACCCGCTGGTGTATATCGCTACGCAAAGCTTGGACGACCGCAAGCGTCCCGGCAAACTGCTGGATGGCGATGCCTTGACTGAGTGGTTGGCTGAAAAGTCGCAATCTCCGCTGGTTCATATAGATCCCATGAAAATTAATACCGCCAAGGTGACCGAGGTTATGGGTTACGCCTTTGCGAAGCGTCATGGCATTTTGTGTGTGGAAGTCACGCCAGATGAAGTGGTTATCGCCTGCACTCAGCCTTTTGTGGCTGGTTGGGAGCCGCAGCTAGAACATGTTGCGCGTCGTCGTGTTAAGCGTGTGATCGCCAACCCCGCTGATATTGAACGCTACATGGTGGAGTTTTACACCCTCGCGCGCTCGGTGAGTGGTGCTAGTGGCGGCGCTGTAGCCTCTGCGCTTACCAACTTTGAGCAGCTAGTGGAATTGGGCAAGGCGACTGATCCTGATGCTAACGATCAGCACATTGTCAAAATCGTTGATTGGCTTTTGCAATATGCCTACGACCAGCGCGCTAGCGATATTCATATTGAACCGCGCCGCGATGTTGGGCGAATTCGCTTTCGTATTGATGGTGTCTTGCATCATGTGTACGAATTGCCCGCGAATGTGGCGACCGGCGTTACAAGTCGCTTTAAAGTCTTGGGGCGCATGGATATTTCTGAACGGCGCAAACCGCAAGATGGTCGCATTAAAACCCGCCGCAATGATGGCAGTGAAATTGAATTGCGGATGAGTACTTTGCCAACGGCGTTTGGCGAAAAATTGGTGATGCGTATTTTTGACCCCGAAGTCTTGCTGCGCAGTTTTGCTGATCTAGGTTTGGTAGGTGAAGACTACACGCGCTGGCGAACTATGTTAGATCGCCCCAATGGCATCGTTTTGGTGACAGGCCCAACGGGCTCCGGTAAAACCACTACGCTTTATTCATCACTGCGTCAGATTTCTACGTCTGAAGTTAACGTGAGTACCATTGAAGATCCCATCGAAATGGTGGAAGAAAGTTTTAACCAAACGCAGGTTCATCACAAAATTGGTTTGGATTTCGCTGCAGGTATTCGCAGCTTAATGCGACAAGATCCCGACATAATTATGGTGGGCGAAATTCGCGATTTAGAAACCGCGCAAATGGCGGTGCAAGCGGCGCTTACGGGTCACTTGGTGTTATCCACTGTGCACACTAACGATGCACCTTCAACCGTAGCACGTATGCTAGATTTGGGTATTCCCTCTTACTTAATCAATGCAACTTTGTTAGGCGTAATGGCACAGCGTTTAGTGCGCACCCTCTGCCCGCATTGCAAAGAAGAAGGGCAGATCAGTAGCGATGAATGGCAACAATTAGTTGCGCCTTGGAAAGTAAATGTTCCCGCAAAAATTTATCGCCCTGTGGGTTGTTTGGAATGTCGCAATACCGGCTATTTGGGTCGTCAAGGTTTGTATGAGATTTTAGTTTTATCAGATACGCTCAAAGAAAAAGTCACGAGCGATTGCAATATTATTGATATGCGTCGTCAAGCCATGAAAGAGGGCATGCGCACTTTACGTTTATCTGGCGCGCAAAAAATAGCAGCGGGTTTAACCACGTTGGAAGAAGTCTTACGCGTGGCACCGCCTGCAGAAAAACCGAATTAATACGCGGCTTTCTCGGTGCTTTAGGATGATTGTGAGCGATTAGCTTAAATGCGGTGATTGGGCATCAAGGTTAGATGTCATCGATTGTTAATGGCTTTCTGTTAGTATTCATTTCTTTGAACTTGGTTCGCTTATTGCCTTAGTCATGGTAAGCCCGCAAAAAAGGAGTTAATAGTGATAACTCTTGCTAATGCGCACTTTGCGGGCGCACAAAAAAAATCTATGCACTTTTATGTTGCACTGTGTTTTAGGGTCTCTGATGTATTGATTTGCCTATTTTGGAAGGGTATTTTTTATGGCCATACGCGTTGCCATTCACCATGTTACTGAATATAAATTTGACCGACTGACCTCGCTCTTCCCTCATGTATTGCGTTTGCGCCCAGCGCCACATTCACGCACAAAAATTCATAGCTATTCGTTAAAAATTGAACCTGAAAATCATTTCATTAATTGGCAGCAAGATCCCTTCGGCAATTTTCAAGCGCGATTAGTGTTTCCTGATCAATGTGAAAAATTAAAAATTTCGGTGGAAGTTGTCGCCGAGATGACTTCAATCAATCCCTTCGATTTTTTTGTTGAAGAATATGCTGAATACATTCCCTTTGAATACGACAAGCAGCTAGAGCGCGAGTTAATTCCTTATTTAGAAGTCACCGAAAAAGGAACCCAACTACTGGCGTTGGTGGAGGATGTTAAAGCCGAAATACGTCACCGTGTATTGTCAGAAAAGCCTTGGCCGGTAAATGACTTTTTAGTGCAGGTAAATCAAAAGCTGCAGCAAATGATTGGCTATGGTGTTCGCCTTGAACCCGGCATTCAAACTTGCGAAGAAACGCTTAATCTCGCGAAAGGTTCTTGCCGCGACACCGCTTGGTTGTTAGTTCAGTTATTCCGTCACTTGGGTTATGCCGCGCGTTTTGCATCGGGTTATTTGGTGCAGCTTACCTCCGATATCAAAGCGCTCGATGGCCCGAGTGGCCCCGAAAAAGATTTCACCGATTTGCATGCGTGGACAGAAATTTTTATTCCCGGTGCAGGTTGGATTGGTCTAGATCCAACATCAGGTTTGCTCGCAACTGAAGGCCATATTCCCTTGGCCTGTACCCCAGATCCTATTTCTGCTGCGCCCATTACTGGCGCAACGGGCAAGTGTGAAGTTGAGTTTGCTTACGAGAATGAAGTCTTCCGCGTACTTGAAGATCCGCGTGTTACCAAGCCCTACACCGAAGAGCAGTGGGCGACGATTAATGCGCTCGGTGCAGCGGTGGATAAAACTTTAGATGAGCAAGATGTACGCTTAACCACCGGCGGCGAACCGACCTTTGTTTCCATCGACGATATGGAATCCGAGCAGTGGAATACCGGAGCGCTAGGTGCGGATAAATTAAAACTCGCGAAAGATTTATTGCTGCGTATGCGTAAAACGTTTGCACCTTTTGGTTTGTTGCATTACGGCCAAGGTAAATGGTACCCCGGTGAAGAAATTCCACGTTGGGCGTTGGGCTGTTTTTGGCGTACTGACGGTGAGCCGCTGTGGCGTGATGAAAAATATTTAGCGCGAGTGGATAAGTCCTATAACTTTACCCATGAGAATGCGAAAAAATTTGCACAAACCCTGTGTAAAAAAATTGTCGTTAATGGTGAATTTTTAATTCCCGCCTATGAAGATGTTCTTTATTACATGTGGGCAGAGCAACAACTACCTGTAGGGGTTGATCCGCTTAAGACAGATTTAAAAGATGACTTAGAACGCCGCCGTCTCGCAAAATTGTTGTCGCGTGGTTTGAATGTTGAAACCGGTTATGTATTGCCAATTGAATGGAATTACCACCACGGCCAATGGCAGACGGGTGCATGGAAATTGCGCACAGGCGAATTGATGTTAATCCCCGGTGATTCACCCTTGGGCTTACGTTTACCGCTAAATTCTGTCGGTTTCCCTGAAAAAGAATATGACCGCTACCAACCTGAGTCAGACCCTATTGAAGAAAAACCGCCGTTAAAACCGGCGGGCAAAAACCATCAAGCTGTGCGTTTAAATTCACTTGAAATATTGGTGCAAAAATTTGCTTCGAAAAAAGCGGATCAACAGCAAACTATTTCTGAGCAAGTTGCACAAACGCAAGACGAGGCTAAAAAGAATTATTTGGAAGCGGGTTATGTGATCCGCACCGCCATGTGTTTTGAAGCGCGTGAAGGCCGCATGCATGTGTTTATGCCACCGCTGACCTATTTGGAACATTACATTGCATTGATTGAAGCGATTGAAGATGTTGCCAAAGAATTAAATATGCCAGTGGTGTTAGAAGGTTACGAGCCGCCCAAAGATTATCGCATTAAGAAATTTTTAATCACGCCAGACCCCGGTGTGATTGAAGTGAATATTCACCCAGTAAATTCTTGGCCCGAACTGGTTAACAATACCGAAGCGCTTTATGAAGACGCCCGTCAAACGCGTTTAGGCACAGAAAAATTTATGTTGGATGGCCGCCACTCAGGCACTGGCGGTGGTAATCACGTGACCTTTGGTGGTTCAACACCGGCGGATAGTCCGTTCTTGCGTCGCCCAGATTTGTTGCGCAGCCTTGTAACTTTTTGGCAGCACCATCCTGCGCTTTCCTATTTATTCTCGGGATTATTTGTCGGGCCAACCAGCCAATCGCCGCGTGTGGATGAAGGCCGCGATGAAATGCTCTATGAGTTGGAAATCGCCTTTAAAGAAATGCCAGATGGTCTGGTCGATCAACCTTGGTTGACCGATCGCTTGATGCGCAATTTGTTAATTGATATCACCGGCAATACCCATCGCGCAGAATTTTGTATCGATAAACTTTATGCGCCGGGCACCGCAAGTGGTCGTCAAGGTATTTTGGAATTTCGTGGTTTTGAAATGCCACCTCATGCGCGTATGTCGCTGGTGCAAATTTTATTATTACGCTGTTTGATCAGTCGGTTCTGGAATGCGCCCTATAAAAAACCTTTAGTGCGTTGGGGCACTTCACTGCACGATAAATTTATGTTGCCACATTATGTGTGGGAAGACATGCGTGCAGTTGTGCAAGATTTAAATGATCACGGCTACCCCTTTCAATTGGAATGGCTTGCAGCATTTGAAGAATTTCGCTTTCCACATTATGGCCGCGTACAACTCGATGATATTCAAATTGAATTGCGTTGGGCGATTGAACCTTGGCATGTGTTGGGCGAAGAAATTTCCAGCTTCGGCACTTCGCGTTATGTGGATTCTTCCATCGAACGTTTGCAAGTAAAAATCTCGGGCTTAACACCGGGGCGCTATGTGCTTGCGTGTAATGGTCGTCGTGTCTGCTTAAATGCAACCGCGAAACACGGTGAATATGTGGGCGGTGTTCGCTACCGTGCGTGGGCACCACCATCGGCGTTGCACCCTACGATTGGTGTTCATGCGCCGCTGGTGTTTGATTTAATTGATACTTGGAATGGCAAGAGCATTGGCGGTTGTACTTATCATGTCAGCCATCCCGGTGGCCGCAGTTATGATCGCTTCCCAGTGAATGCGAACGAGGCGGAATCGCGTCGTGGCAATCGCTTCTTTGATTTCAACCACACGCCAGGGCCTTTGCCGGTATCGCCTGCAGGCGAAATTCTGCGCGAGTTTTTTGAGCATAAGCATCCGCCCAGACCTATGGCTCCACCGCCAGAAGAACCGGCAGATGAGTATCCACATACCCTGGATTTAAGGAAATAAGCCCTAAATGAAACATTGGAGTCTAAAAAGAGCTAAAATGATGGCATCGCATTCAACATCAGAACTTAGAGCCTATGACTCCATATCCAGCGACCCCATATTCCGCGCTGATGGAAAATCACATTTCTAGCCAATCGCAGTCTCAGTCTCAGTCGCAATACCAATCCTCTAGTGTTGGTATTGACGAGGCTGTTACCGCTTCAGGTGAGATTCGTTCGCATTGGAAATACCTGCTTGAGAGCCTGCAAAGCCTTGGGGCGGATGCTATTGAAGAGCGCCAAAAGAAGGTTCGCCGCATTTTGCGCGACGACGGCGCGACCTACAAAATCTACGATGAGCCCAACGCAAACCAAACCTGGCAGTTGAACCCGGTTCCGCTGTTAATCAGCAGCGAAGAATGGAGTTATACCGAAACCGCCTTGGTTGAGCGCGCTGAATTATTTAACGCCTTATTGTTGGATATTTACGGCGATCGCAAATTAATTCAGCAGGGTATTATTCCACCCGAATTATTATTTTCACACGCCGGATATTTGCGCCCCTGCCATCAAGTAAAAATGCAGGGCGATCACCAATTAATTTTGCACGGTGTGGATTTAGTGCGCGGCCCCGATGGCAAAATGAAAGTCATGGCCGACCGCACGCAAGCACCATCCGGTGCGGGCTATGCGTTGGAAAATCGCACGGTAATGAACCGTGTGTTCCCCAGTTTATTTCGCGATAGTCATGTGCATCGCCTGTCATTATTTTTTGCGCGCCTGCGTCAAAAATTACACGATTTAAATCCCAACGGCGGTATTGCGCGCGTAGTGGTGTTAACACCCGGTGCCTATAACGAAACTTATTTTGAACACGCTTACCTCGCCAATTATTTAGGTTTTCAATTGGTTCAAGGCAGCGATCTCACGGTTCGCAACGGTTACGTATGGATGAAATCTCTCGACGGCTTAAAACGTGTCGATGTGATTTTGCGCCGCGTGGATGATGTGTATTGCGATCCCGTTGAATTAAAAGGCAACTCGCAATTAGGCGTACCCGGTTTATTAGAGGTTGCGCGCATGGGCAATGTGGCAATTGCGAATCCACTCGGTTCAAGCGTGTTAGAAAACCCTGCGCTCTTGCGTTATTTGCCCGCAATTTCGCGCGCTCTACTCGGTCGCGAATTGCAAATGGATTCGGTAAAAACTTGGTGGTGTGGTGATCAGGACGATTTAGAGTATGTGTGTGCAAATTTAAAAGACCTGTTGATTAAACCGACTTATCGCAAGCCTGGTTTGTACGAGGTGTACGGCGCGGATTTGGACGATACCAAGTTACTAGCTTGGCAAAATCGTATTCGTAAACATCCTTACCAATTCGCTGCGCAAGAATATGTGACCAGTGCTCATGCGCCTACGTGGCATCAAGGCGACTTTGTACCGCGCGCTTCTATTTTGCGTACCTTTGCGGTAGCCAGTGAAACGTCTTATGCCGTTTTGCCTGGCGGTTTAACGCGCGTTAACTTGGATGCGGATAAAAAAATTATCTCCAACCAGCGCGGTTCGGTGTCAAAAGATACGTGGGTATTAGCCTCAGAACCTGAAAAGCATGTCACCCTACGCACCCACGAAAATCAGCAAGCGCAAGAAGGTGTGGGCGAGTTGCCCAGCCGTGTGGTAGAAAATTTATTTTGGACAGGCCGCTATGCCGAGCGCGCAGAGTCCGCCTTACGCATGTTGCGCACTGTGTTTCTCCAGCTCAACAAAACCGAAGCACTGCCCGATGCTATTTGTCGCACGCTCTTAAAAGCAGTCACCGATGTCACTTCAACCTATCCCGGCTTTTCCAGCTTTGATAAAGCGTTGTTAAACAATCCTGAACCCGAAATGATTTCAATTATTTTGGATCAAAATCGTGTTGGCAGCGTGACTAATAATTTAATCGCCATGATTAAAGCGGCAGAGCAAGTTAAAGAACAATTGTCGAGCGATACCCAGCGCATTATCAATAATATTGGCGATGAGTTGGATGCGTTAAAGGCGAATTTAAAACCGGGGGGGCTCTCAGCGCCTGAAGAAGCGCTTGCGCCTTTAGTGACCGCATTGCTCGCCTTCGCGGGTTTAATTCACGAAAGTATGATTCGTGGCAACGGCTGGCACTTTATGGAAATGGGCCGCCGTATGGAGCGCGCCCTGCAAATTGTGAGCGGCTTGCGCTCTATGCTCACCAGCAAATTTGAAGATATTGAACAAGAAGTCTTAGTGGAAACCGCGCTCTTGTG
>DAOORH010000146.1:0-7764 GCA_035389145.1 Cellvibrio sp. | reverse complement strand
AGTGGGCGGCAGCCACGAGGTTGGGTTAACCCCCTGTTGGCGCCATTCATCAACGGTAACCGTGGGGGGCACAATCGCATTTAATTGAGCGGCATTCCTATTTTCTGTTGCGCGCGCTCCCACCGTAACTGGCTCACCGGCCTTCCAGCCGTGCACCTTAAAATAGTTGGCCACACTACCTATCGCATCCGATTGGTTTTTCCAGATATCGGTAAATCCATCGCCGTTAAAATCGACGGCCCATTTGCGGTAGCTCGATGGCATAAATTGACCAAACCCCATAGCACCCGCATAAGAGCCTTTAAACTCCAGCGGATCGTGCTTTTGCTCGCGCGCAAGTAACAAATAATTTTCCAACTCAGACAGAAAAAACGGCGCGCGCGGCGGATAATCGAACGCCAAGGTTGAGAGCGCGTCTATCACTCTATGGCCACCCATATTCCGGCCATAGTTGGTTTCCACTCCAATAATTGCCACGATCATCTCGGCAGGTACACCGTATTCCTTCTCGGCGCGAGTCAACTCAGCTTTGTTCTCCACCCAAAACTTCACACCATTTTCAATACGCAGTGGCACCATAAAAATGGGGCGATATTCTTTCCAGGTTTTGGATTTTTCTGCAGGGCGCGATATAGCATCCAAGATCGATTGCTTCTTCTCCGCACTCGCCAACAAGGTATTTAACTCAGCTTTGCCAAAGCCATTTTTGCTAACCATATCGGCCACAAACTTTTTGGCTTCAGGGTGATTGGAGTAATCGGCATGGATGGGCAAGGCTAAAGCAACCGAAGCTACTAGTGCAGATACTTGAGTGCAACGTACAAACATAGATTTCACAGGACTACTCTCGAGGACACACACAGAACGACTCAGCGACAAATACACAATCTTCATCTCAACTTTTCATATTTTTAAAATCAGTCTTACACAATCTTAATCTCAACATTACACGATCTTACTATCAATTTTGTGGGGTCATAACCCGTTTTTTCTCGGTGGCTATCGCCATTAAAATCCCGAAACCTGACATCAGCGCCACTATCGCAGTGCCGCCTTGGCTAATAAAGGGCAATGGCACGCCCACCACCGGCAGCATGCCTGCCACCATACCCATATTGACAAAGACATACACGAAAAAAGTGGTGGAAATACTCGCCGCTAAAAGACGACCAAAGCTATCTTGTGCATTGACAGCGATGTACAGCCCGCGCGCAATCACCAATATGTAGGCGATAATCAACAAGATAACGCCCAGCAGTCCAAACTCTTCTGACATAACCGCAATAATAAAATCCGTGTGACCTTCTGGTAAAAAATCCAGCCGCGATTGAGTACCCTCAAGCCAGCCTTTGCCATCCAAACCACCTGAACCTATGGCGGTTTTGGATTGAATAATATTCCAACCCGCGCCGAGCGGATCGCTTTCAGGGTCTAACATCATAAGCACACGTTTTTGCTGATACTCATGCATCATGTAGTGCCAGATCGGCCACAAACTCGCACCCAAAATCGCTATCGCCAATACAATATAACGCCACTGTAACCCCGCATAAAAAAGTACTACCATGCCAGACACCATCACTAAAATCGACGTTCCCAGATCAGGCTGCTCAATGATTAAGGCTGTAGGCACTGCGATTAACGCCAGCGTAATAATGATGTGAATAAACCGCGGCGGTAAAAATTGGCGACTTAAAAATGCAGCTATGGTAATTGGCATAGCCAACTTCATAATTTCGGAAGGTTGGAAACGTATACTGCCAACACCCAACCAGCGCTCCGCGCCCTTGGCGCCTATTCCCACAAAAAATACCAATACCAATAAAGCAACGCCACCAAGATAAATCCAAGGTGCGGAGCGGCGCATAAAATCCACCGGAATTTGCGCAATGATAAACATGGCGGTAAAGGCTATGGCAAAAAAAGTCCCCTGCTTTTGCATTGTTAGCATACTGCTACTGCTGGCACTGTAGAGCACCAGCAGACCGAAACCGGCGATACCCAAGAGTAAAAACAAGAGTATAAAATCTATATGAAAGCGTTGGGCAATGCGGTCGCGGCGGCGAAAACCCACACCAGTTTGAGGCATGCGGCGCAGAAAATCCTGACTACTCATAGGGCGAACACCTAGATTGAATTAATCGTTAAAATCATGCTGATTGCTCTGAAGCTGGCACTCACTAATCCGAGAATACGGGCGCTTCGGCTGGATCATCAGGAGTTTCACTTTGATCTGGCTCGCTTGCAGCCTCAGTCGTTACCGGCGCAGCTGCCGTTGGCTTGAGCACAGGAAAGCCATGAATAGGCTCACCCGCAGGACGATATAAACCACGCAAATACGCATCGAATAAAGTTCGAGCTAACAAACTGGGGTTTTCAGACGACTTAAGGTGATCGTCGTTTTCAAGAATAATAGCAATAGCGAGCTGTGGGTCATCTGCGGGCGCAAACCCCACAAAAAGCACATGGTCTCGATGCGCCACTTTCAAAGAACCGATCACATACTTGGCGCCTTGGGCAATATTAATAACCTGCGCCGTTCCCGATTTGGCGGCAATCTGATAATCCGCCCCTAAACCCAATTTGTAGCGCGTTAGTGTGCCACCTTGGTCGTAAGCTGCCGCTAACATTCCGCCAAAAACGGCATCCCAATGCTCTTTTTTGATCTCCGAGTGCTCTTCCAGAATGGGCGCCACTTCCACACCATCAATGGCTTTCACTAGGCGTGGTCGAAAGCGATCACCTCGGCTGGCAATAGTCGCCGTCATTACCGCTAACTGCAGCGGAGTGACTAATACAAACCCCTGTCCGATCCCCATATTCACATTATCGCCGGGATACCAAGCCTCTTTCTTTTTGGCGCGTTTCCACTCACGCGATGGCCACACACCGGGGCGCTCATTGGGAATATCTATACCCGTGCGATTCCCCAAACCAAATTTCACACCAAATTCGTGCAGTTTATCCACGCCAGTTCGCACCGCCAAATCATAGAAATAGGTATCGCAAGATTCCGCAATGGCCTTTTTCAAATTCACACTGCCATGGCCGCGCCCCAAGGCACGCAAACTCCAATCGCCCCACTTATGAGAGCTGCCAGGTAACATAAAATAACCAGGATCGCTAATAGTACGTTCAGCATCGGTAATGCCATAGTGCAAACCGGCCAAACCCATCATAGGTTTAATGGTGGAGCCCGAGGGAAACTGCCCTTGAATAAAGCGGTTGATCAGCGGTGTATCTGGCGATTCATTCAGGTTTTTATAATCGTTAAAACCAATCCCCGTTACAAATAAATTGGGGTCAAAACCAGGGTTGCTCAGTGCGGTTAATATACCGCCGGTTTTCACATCAATCGCCACCACTGAACCACGGCGACCTGCCAAGGTAATAGCCGCTTGCTGCTGCAATTTAAAATCTATATTGAGCGTGACATTCTTACCCTGTTTGGGGTCAATGCGATCCAACACCCGAATCTCACGGCCGCGCGCATTGGTCTCCACATTTTTGCTACCGACCTCGCCCAACAAAACCTCTTCATAGCTGTGCTCAATGCCAGTTTTACCAATGGAGTGAGTGCCACTGTAGCGGCGCAATTGTTCTTCGCTAAATTTTTGTTGCTCGGTTTCGTTAATGCGGCTCACATAACCAATGGTGTGCGCAAACAAATCACCGTGCGGGTAATAGCGCACCAATTCGGCATCCACCTGCACGCCTTCCAAACGAAATTCATTGACCGCTAAGCGCGCGATTTCCTCTTCGGTTAAACGGTAACGCAAGGGAATAGGGTCAAGCGGATGGATTTTTTGTTTTTTAAGTTTGTAAAACTTTTCAAGATCAGCCGGGCTAATGTCTACCAGTGTGCGCAACAGGTTCAAGGTTGCATCTAAATCCATGGTTTTATTGACGACCAGCGACAAGGTAAAACTCGCGCGGTTATCTGCCAAGACTTCGCCATTGCGGTCGTAAATAATGCCGCGCGTAGGCGCTATAGGCTCAACATGAACCCGATTGTGCTCCGATTGAGTAGCGTAGATAAGGTGATCAACAATTTGTAATTTGTAATAGCGATAAATCAACACGCAAAACAATATCGCCATAAAGGAAACCATCACCCACAAACGGATTTTGAACATCCGCGCCTCACGCTGGTGATCTTTAAAATGATGGTTTTCAAACATGCGAAAAATAACTCTAGAATGGATGGCTTTGAAATGAATGACTCTGAAAAGGATAACTCAAAAAACTAATTTCTTATTTATGGTAAGGATGATTTTGCAAGATAGTGCAAGCGCGATACAACTGTTCAATCACCAAAATTCGCACCAGCGGGTGCGGCAAGGTCAGCGGCGAGAGCGACCATTTTATCGCTGCCTGTGCCGACACCTCCGGCGCTAAACCATCGGGGCCACCGATTAACAAGCAATAATTAAAGCCGCTCATTTTCCAGCTCGCCAAATTTTCAGCGAGCTGTTCAGTTGTCCACGCTTTGCCTTTGACTTCCAACGCAATAATTTGTTCGCCCTTACCGATGCTCGCTAAAATCGCCTCGCCTTCTTTTTCCATAGCCTTAGAGAGATCGGAACTTTTCGTGCGCTGGGCGAGCGGCAACTCCACCATCTCAACCACCACATCGCGCGGCATACGCTTGGCATATTCCGCGTAACCCGCCTCTACCCAATCGGGCATTTTGGTGCCTACTGCTATGATTCGGATACGCACGGGTTACTCAACTCAAAAAATTATTCAACACGACTTGCAGGCGTCATGGACCAGAGTTTTTCCAACTCATAGTAATCGCGAGTTTGCTCTTGCATTACATGCACCACCGTATCAATGTAATCCACCAGCACCCAATCACCGCCTTCCAAACCTTCGATGCCGTTAGCGCGAAAGCCTTTCTTTTTGGTTTCATCCACCAAATTTTCTGCCAAAGAACGGGTGTGACGATTCGAGGTACCGCTCACAATTATTAGGGTGTCCATTACATCGGTCAGCGTGCGCACATCGAGCGTGACGATATTTTTGCCCTTAAGATTTTCCAGAGCTTCAATAATGGCGTTGTTTAAATCAGACATTCAATTACCTATAGGTTTAAAAATAAATTTTGTATTTCAACTTTTCAAAAGCAAATCCCCCCGCCTGCGGCGCCCCCTTTTACAAAGTGGGTAGTTACTCCCTCCCTTTGAAAAAGGGAGGGTTGGGGAAGGATTTTCTCTACTTAATTCAGCGATACAACTGATTCGCTTTAATGTAGTTCCACACTGCTTCCGGCACTAAAAACTGCGCCGATTTCCCCGCCTGAATTTGCTTGCGAATTTCGGTCGCCGAAATCGGCAGCAAACGCGGCGACTGCAATACGATTGAGCCCGCTGCGGCTTCAGTTAAACGTTTTGGTTCGCCTTGGTATTTATCGAGCAAATCACGCGCATCACCCGATTCAGGAATATTCCAACCGGGGCGAGCAATCACCACAAGATGCGCAAGCCGAATTAACTCCTGCCAGCGGTACCAAGTGGGCAAACCCGCAAAAGCATCTTCGCCCATGCACAGCACCAAGCTCACTTCACTACCCAACTCTGCACGCAATTCCATCAGCGTGTCGTAAGTGTAGGAAGGTTTATCGCGGAGCAATTCCCGTTCATCTAATTGCAACTCAGGGCAATCTTGCAGAGCGATACGCAACATCTCTACACGCTGCACACTGCTCACTTGCGGCGCATCGCGATGCGGAGGTTGGTGGCATGGCAGCAGCCGCATCTCATCCAAACCCAGCTGCTCTTTCAACTCCAAGGCCATACGCAAATGGCCAATATGAATCGGGTCAAAAGTGCCGCCAAATATCCCAATCTTTCTGCGTTCGGTCATAGTGGCTGCCGATCAAGTGGCTGCCAGTCAAATTCCATTTGCCGCGCCGTGCGTATCGCAAGCTCAAGTGAATGCAAACGACTCACCAAATGCAAGCTCATACCAATCCCCGCCGAAATACCGGCTGAAGTTACTATGCCGCCTTGATCTACCCAATGTGTATTTTCGACTACGTTTAAGCTGGGAAAATCGCAGCGTAAATCCGCTATGTCCTCCCAGTGTGTAGTCACAGTTTCCTGTTGAATCACACCTGCTTTAGCCAATAAGAATGCACCGGTACAAACTGAGGCAACCAGCTTGGCTTGCTCTGCAACACTAGCAACCCACGCCATAACCTTCGGTTTCAACAGCTCTTGGGTATGCACGCCACCCACTACAATCAAAACATCAATTGTTGGGTGGTTCTGAAAATCATGGGCTGGGCTTACCTGAAAACCACCGCGCGCTTGAATTTGCGCGCCGGTTTCGCCCACCAGAAACACATTAAATGCAGGTTCAGCAACCAAGCGATTGGCCGTGCTAAACACCTCAAAGGGCCCCGAAAAATCGAGCACCTCGGCGTGGTCGTAAAGGTAAATGCCAACATTTAATGCCATAGACCTATCCTATTTGCGGTGTTTGCTGGCGAAACTCTTGTTACTGGCGGATATGACCATCACCAAACACAACCCACTTCTGCGAGGTTAAACCCTCAAGCCCAACGGGGCCGCGCGCGTGGATTTTGTCGGTAGAAATACCAATTTCTGCACCCAAGCCGTATTCAAAACCATCCGCAAAACGGGTGGAGGCATTCACCATCACCGAACTTGAATCAACTTCGGTGATAAAGCGACGCGCACGGGTAAAATCTTCGGTCACAATCGCGTCTGTATGCTGCGAGCTGTAACGGGTGATGTGGTCAATCGCCTCATCCAAACCAGACACAACCTTGATCGACAACACCGGAGCAAGATACTCGGTCGCCCAATCTTCTTCAGTCGCTACATTGGCTTGAATGATCGCGCGCGTCTTTTCATCGCCGCGTAGCTCAACGCCTTTTTCAACGTAAGCGGCTGCTAAGCGCGGCAGAATTTCTGCGGCGACTTGCTCATCCACCAACAAGGTTTCCATAGCGTTGCACACGCCATAGCGATGAGTTTTTGCGTTCAAGGCAATATCAAAAGCTTTGTCCAAATCGGCTTTACTGTCGATAAATACGTGACAAATTCCGTCTAAGTGTTTAATCACTGGAACCTTGGCATCTTTGCTAATACGCTCGATCAAACCTTTGCCACCGCGCGGGACAATCACATCCACAAACTCAGGCATAGCAATCAACTCACCCACCGCAGCGCGGTCGGTGGTTTCTACAATTTGCACCACGGTGCTTGGCAGGCCAGCCACTTTCAAACCTTCTGCCAAACAGGCTGCAATCGCGCGGTTGGAATTAATCGATTCACTGCCCCCGCGCAGAATCGCCGCATTGCCAGACTTCAAACACAAGCTGGCGGCATCAATTGTCACGTTCGGGCGCGATTCGTAAATAATCCCCACCACTCCGAGCGGCACGCGCATTTTGCCCACTTGAATACCGGTTGGGCGATAGCTCATATCGGTAATGGCACCGCAAGGGTCTGGCAGCGCGGCCACTTGGCGCAGGCCTTCAATCATGGCGTCGATAGTGGCAGGCTTAACCGCCAAACGATCAATCATCGCTGCGTCCAAACCATTGGCCTTAGCTGCCGCCAAATCTTTTTGATTCTCGGCCACTAAGGTAATGCGGTTGCTGTTCAGCGCATCGGCAATTGCCAAGAGCGCTTTGTTTTTTACGCCAGTGGAAGCAGCCGCAATCGCGCGCGACGCTTTGCGGGCATTGCGGCCAAGCTCGGCCATATAGTCTTTTACGTCCATCACATC
>DAOORH010000145.1:0-7789 GCA_035389145.1 Cellvibrio sp. | reverse complement strand
CCCACCACAAAACAGCCCAAGATCACATAGGGGCGTTTTTTAATCAGCGATTTTGCCGACATAACTTCGGCAGAAATTAACAGCACAGTTGCAACGGGAATTTCAAAAATAAACCCGAACGCAAAAAACATATGCAGCACAAAATCCAAATATTTTGAAATGTCGGTCATGGCTGTTACGCCAACTAAACCAGACTGTGTAGTGATTTTAAATATCAGCGGGAAAATAAAAAAATACGCAAAGGCCATGCCGATATAAAACAAAATTACGCTGCTAAATAAAATCGGTAGCGCGATGCGCTTTTCGTGTTTGTATAAACCCGGTGCTACAAAAGACCAAATTTGATAGAGGATATAGGGAATCGCCAACACCAGTGCCACAAAAAAGGTGAGCTTCATAGGTGTTAATAATGGCGAGGTAATATCGGTAGCAATCATGCTGCTATTGGCTGGCAATAACTCCATAAGCGGCGCAGACACTATGGCGTAAATGTCGTTAGCAAAGGCTGCGTAAAGCCCAAGAAACAGTGCGAATACAACGCCGACCACCCACAGTAAGCGGGTGCGCAATTCAATCAGGTGTTGCACCAAGGGTAGTTCTTTATCGTTGTCGGCCGAAATCATAAAGCTGCTTTACTATTAGAAGAGATATCAGAAGAGGTGGTGTGGGCTTGTGTTGTGGGTTGGCTCGTTTGCGCAATTTGAGGTGTCGCTATAGCGGCGCTGGCCGATGCGGTTACCGGCGTAGTTTTTTTATCGAGCTGTACCTTTGTTTCTGTCTGTAGGGGTTTTTCAGCCTGTTGGTTTTTCTCTAGCGATGAATCCAATAATTCCGCAAGTAAATTGGAGCTATCGTCTTCAGCGCCAACTGCCGCATCGGCAAGATTTTCCAGTGTTGCATTTTCGTCGTAATGAGAATGATAGGGTAGATCTGGCTCGCTTTGATATTCGCGCTCGATAACATCATTTTCGATTGTGAGCGACGCTTGAGTTTGCGCCACTACACTATCCATATCGCGGCGTGCATCTTCCAGGCTGCGCATAATATCTTCGTTGTGCAACTGACGGCGAATATCATCCACGCCCATTTGCCGTTCAATTTCGGAGCGGGTTTCGCGCAGGCCGCGTTTAAAGCGACCAATCCATAAACCGACAGTGCGCACCGCTTCGGGCATACGCTCTGGGCCTATGACAAGCAGCGCGACTATGGCGCAGACAACTAATTCGGAAAAACCAATATCGAACACAGGGCTGGCCTTTAATTATTTCGAAGCGTCTTTATCAACAGAAACTTTGTCTTTTTCTGCTGCGCTTTTCTCTACCGAACCTTCAATAATTTTTTGCGACTCGGCACTGAGTTTTGCTTGTTCTTCTTCTTTGTTTTTATCGCCATCGCTCATGGCTTTTTTGAAGCCTTTAATCGCGTTGCCTAAATCGCCACCGATATTGCGCAAGCGGCTGCCGCCAAACAAAATCAATACAATAATGGCGATAATGAGGATTTGCATTGGGCTGCCAAAGTTGCCGGCTGCGAAAGTAATATCAGTCATAGTAGTATCTCGCTAAAAAAATTAATGGTTACTGGTGCGCGATGCTTTTTCATCGTGCCCAGAAATATTAAAACGACGTGCCAATTCATTAAGTACTGCGTCGGCGCTTTCACCCATGTGGGAGAGCATCACCAAACTGTGAAACCAAAGGTCAGCGGTTTCATAAATCAAATCAGTATTGTCGCCGCTGGTTTGTGCGTCCTTTGCGGCTAAAATCGTTTCGGTGCATTCTTCACCGACTTTTTCCAAAATTTTATTTAACCCTTTTTTGTGCAAGCTGGCGACATAAGACGACTCTGCGTCTGCAATTTGTTTGCGCGCTTCCAGTATGTTGGTCAGTTGTTTGAGAATATCGTTGCTCATTTAGGTCTCTTTTATGTCGCGATCAATGAATAAAAAGCGCCGATTAGTAAATTTCGCTCGGGTCTTTTAAAACGGGCTCAACCACTTGCCACTCGCCATTATTAAAGACGCGATAAAAGCAGGACTCCCGCCCTGTGTGACACGCAATTCCGCCGATTTGTTCCACCATGAGTACTATCACATCTTCATCGCAATCCAACCGAATCTCTTGCACGTTTTGCATGTGGTGAGAGGTTTCGCCCTTGTGCCAGAGTTTGTTGCGCGAACGTGAAAAGTATACCGCTTGCTTGAGTTTAGCGGTGAGTTCTAATGCTTCGCGATTCATCCACGCCATCATTAAAATGCGGCCGGTTTTGGCGTCTTGCGCAATCGCGGGCACTAGCCCATCGCTGTTCCAGCGCACTTGGTCGAGCCATAAAAGGGAGTCGGTCATAGTCTTTTTTCTAAGGTCAGGCTTAGGCTAATTGGGCATTCTCGGCCAAACCGAGCAAGGCGCATTGAGCGTTATTGCGCAGGTGTTGGCAATTGAGGGTGCCGATTATGGCACTGTTAACTGCAGTCTGCGCAAAAATTACTTTCATTTGCTGTTCGATGATCGCGTTGGTGCGTTTACTGTTCTGCTCCCATGAACGTGAAGTGTCGTCGCCAATTAGATGATCTTGCGTGAGCAAGTGACCGCTGTTGAAGATTTTTTTCAGCAGCACGCCGGTTTTATGAGTCGCGCAGCTTTGCATAAGCGCAAGGTCGCTCTCTTGCGCTGGGTCAAAGGTGGCCATAACCACATCGGCCTCCTGCGCGCAGATCAGGCTGCCTTCCACGGTTTTGGTGGACATGCCAAAAGCGCGAATCCAACCCGCGCGTTTCAATTCGCTGAGGGTGTGCAGTACTTGGTGATGGTGAATCAGGTGTTCGTCATTACCATCGGAGTGAATCAGTACTATGTCGAGATAATCGGTGCGCAAGCGGCGCAGGCTGCGTTCAACACTTTTGCGCAGGGCGCTCGCTTCAAAATCAAAGTTAGAGACGCCTGAGCTCTCGCCAAGGCCATTTTCATAGTCGCGTTTAAACTCTTCGCCTGCTTTGGTGCAAATCACCCAGTCTTTACGCTCGCCTCTAAGTAGGTAGCCCAAGCGTTCTTCACTTACACCGTAAGCGGGGGCAGTATCGAGCAGGTTAATACCGTAATCGCGGGCGCAGTGCAGTAGTTGGCGGGCGTCGGCATCGCTTGGGAGTTCAAAGGCTTCAGGGTATTTCACGCTTTGGTTGCGGCCGAGTTTAACCGTGCCCAAGCCTAGACGGCTGATGCGAATATCGGTTTTGCCGAGTTGAGTTTGCGGGAGCATTAGGGCTGATCCTTGCGTTCTTGGTGCTCTTGGTTTTCGTGGTTCAGCGCAAAGCTAGTTACGCCGTAGGGTTCATCCTTGGTTTCATCGTAAGCTTCTACCAGTTCCTCTTGCAGCTTTAACATTAGCTGCTCTTCAGCACTCATAGCGGCGGGAAACGCCAGCTCCCAAGGAGTTTGGGCTATGGGTGGTTTGGATAAAAATCTGGTGAGTTCGCTTGGCGCGGTTTTGGTGCTGGGGTTTATTCCTGCTTGTGCGAGCAACTCCAGTGCTTTATTGGCTAGGTTGGGCGCGAGGGTCAGCTTAGTCGGCCAACCAACTAGAAGATTGTTGCAGCCTTTTGCTGGGGCGATGAATGCATTGTCGGGGCGCGTAAAATTAGTTTGTAATGGCTCGGCGCGGCAGATCGGTAGTGTCGCCCACTCGGCGTTGCTGAAATCAACCGACGGAATGAGTTCGGCCAGTTCGGCTTTTGCGGCTTCGATAAGTTCTTCGCTCGGCAGCTGCGCGCCTTGTTCGGCGAGCTTGCCGCCTAGGTACCACACTTGCTCCTCCTTGTTGATACTGTGGCTGGAAACGGTTAGTCGTGGCGTTGTCTCTGCGCCCAAACAGTGGCCAAAAAAGCTAAAAGGGTGGTTGTGTTTAACCATCACTTGCTGCAAGGGGCGCAATTGCATGGCGGGGTTCTCTAATCCTAGCTCTTGCAGCAACGCGGCATTGCCTTGGCCAGCGGTAAAGATAAAGCGTTGGGCATGTATCTCAAGCGTATTTTCACCTTGCTGGATTTGCAGGCTGACCTTGCCGGAAGTGTCTTTTTTAAATTGGGTTTGCGCGCTATCCACTAAAAAGCAGCGGTGCTCAATGTTGTGGGCGAGGTTGGTTACCAAGCTGTGGGTGTCGATGACAATATCGGCTAAACGATAGAGATTGCCGCTAAAATCTTGGCCGCGTAACAGTGGCGGGCGGCGGTCATCGGGCACCGCATCTACACGGCCGCGAGTGGCAATGCTCGCGAGAAAGCTGCTGAGTTTGGATGTGATGCTATCGCTCGACCAGAGGAAAAAGTGATCGCTCAGAATACGCGTTGCGCGTAAATCTACATCGCCTTCACCGCACAAACAGGCGCGCCAATGTTGCGGCATATCGGCAATGGCTTCGGATGCACCGGTAAGCATGCCGCTCAAAGTGTATTTCATGCCGCCGTGAATCATGCCTTGGGAGGCCATGGTTTGATCGCTGCCCAAGGCTTTATTCTCAAACAGCGCAAGATTAAAGCCTTGGGTTATGAGGCGATTCGCCAACCACAAGCCCGCCACACCGCCGCCGATGATGGCTATATCAAGTTCGATATGAGTGGGCGATGTGGTCATGGAGGCTGTCGTTATAGGTGCTGTAGTTATAGGTTCGGGTTAAATTTCTACCTGGGTGCCCAACTCGATTACGCGGTTGGTGGGGATATTAAAGTGATCTACCGCTGTGCCCGCGTTGCGCGCCATGGCGGCAAACAAATGCTCGCGCCACATGGGCATGCCGCTTTCAATAGTTGCGACCGGAACAATTTTTTCGCGCGAGAGGAAGAAGGATGTTTCCATCATATTGAAAGTCAAACCCTTGGGCTCACAGGCCTTAAGCGCTTGAGTGATATCAGGCTGATTCATAAAGCCAAAATGGATAATCACTCGGAAGCAATTGTTGCCCATATCCTGCACTTCACAGGCATCTTTCATATCAATCCAGGGGGAGTTGGTGACATCCACCGTTAAAAACACGACGCGCTCATGCAGCACTTTATTGTGGTTGAGGTTATGCAGCAGCGCGTGCGGCGTGGCTTCTGGCGTAGCAGTTAGGAAAATAGCCGTGCCGGGTACGCGATGTGGCGGGCTGATAAAGAGGGAGGGCAAAAGTACATCCAGCGGGACTGAAGATGAGCGAAGACGATTAAACAACACTTCGCGGCCGCGACGCCACGTGAGCATAATGGTTAGCACTAATACAGCGATCAAAACGGGTAGCCAGCCGCCATTGAACACCTTGATAAAGCAGGCGCTAAACAGCGCTATATCGATGGTAAGAAACAGGCTCGTTGCAGCAATACAGAGCCAGAGAGGAAGCTTCCAACCGTAATAAATCACAAAAAAAGTCAGCGTAGACGTAATCATCATTCCGCCGGTAACGGCGACACCATAAGCAAATGCCAAAGCGCTGCTGGTTTTAAAGGTTAAAACGATCAGCACCACAACGACCATCATCAACATGGTTACGCCTGGTAAATAAATTTGGCCAATTTCCGAGGCAGAGGTTTGCACCACTTTTAACCGCGGTAAAAAGCCCAACTGCACGGCTTGCTTGGTAAGCGAGTAGGTGCCCGCAATACAGGCTTGGGAGGCAATCACGGCGGCGCAAGTTGCCAAGGCGATGGCAGGGTAGAGTGCCCACGCGGGGAAAAGTTTATAGAAGGGATTGTCGATGGTGGTGGGGTCGAGCAGGATAATCGCGCCCTGACCAAAATAGTTAATTACCAGCGAAGGAAACACCAACGCAAACCACGCCGTACGAATGGGGCTTTTACCAAAGTGACCCATATCACCATAGAGTGACTCTACACCGGTAACTGCGAGTACAACTGCACCCAAAATTAGGAATGAGGCTAAGCCGTGATCGGTTAAAAAGTGGAAGGCATAAATGGGGTTGAGGGCTTTAAACACGACGGGATTCTGCACAATGCCATAGATGCCCGATGCGCTTAAGACTAAAAACCAGATAATAGTCACTGGCCCAAAAATAGCGCCTACCTTAGATGTTCCCTTGCGCTGTAAGGCAAAAATACCTATGACGATACCAATGGCGATGGGCATTATGTAAGGCGTGAATGAGTGCTCCACAACGGCCAAGCCTTCCAATGCAGACAACACCGTCATGGCGGGTGTGATAACGGCATCGCCAAAAAAGAGCGATGTGCCCAAAACCCCCAACACGATTAAAAACGGTTTCCAGTGGGGCTGATCGCTGATTGATTTAAGCCCCAGCGCTAACAGCGACATGGTGCCACCTTCACCATGGTTGTCGGCGCGCATAACTAAGACCACATACTTCAGCGACACCACTAGCATCAATGCCCAAAGTACCGACGACAAGCCACCCAGTACCGTAAGTTCGGTGAGGGGAATACCGTATTTGGGGTTAAAGGTTTCTTTGAGCGCGTAGAGCGGGCTGGTACCAATATCGCCAAACACAACCCCAAGGGCTGCAATGGTTAAAGCGAGATGCGTAGATTTTTGCGCGGTCGGCTGAGAACTCATGAGTTGATCTCGTACAGCAAAAAGGGGTGGGCATTGTGCCAGAGTATAGACGGTAAGCAACAGCCCAAATCCCCTCAGGCCCCTTTTTCAAAGGGGAGATTCTAAATAAAGTATGGGTTGCGACAATCCCCCTTTAGAAAAAGGGAGTGAGGGGGATTTGTATTGATCTTTAAGCCTCTCTTTGACAGACTCCAAGGTTAAATCCCCCTAATGTTCAAAGGGGAGCAGATCAGTGTGAGTAAACGCGGTTTATGTCCCTCAAAATTATTGTTACAGATACTCAAAGCGCATTGGGGCGAACCCTTGAGCACGATTTAGAGCGCGAGCAATGCCAGCTCCTATCGCCGCAAATTCAGTGGGAAGATGCTTTAGCGGCGCGCGAGTATTTAACTCAGCATAAACCCGATGTGGTTATTAACACGCTGGCTTGGGAGGAATCGCCCACCCCTGAGCAGCAAATTTTACTTCCCATAGTTGCCGCGAATATCGCCAACGCCTGCGCCAGCTTGGGGGTGCCGCTGATTCACTTTTCCAGCTATCAAGTGTTTGGTGCAGACAACAAAACCAGTCATAGCGAAAAAGATGTTCCCTCGCCTTTAAGCCCTGCTGGCCAAGCCTTTTTTGCGGCGGAGCAAGCGATAGAGCACAGCGCCGCCAAGTTTATTATTTTGCGCTTGGGGTGGGTTATCGGCAGCATTGGCGATAATCATCTCACCCGCCTCTTAAATGCCATTCAAAACCAACAGCCGATTACGCTCAATACTCGTCTGCGCGGCGCTCCCACGGTGTTATCCGATGCGGTTCGAGTCTGCGTAGCGGTCGTCAAACAAATTGCCTGCGGGGCCGATAATTGGGGTGTCATGCACTATTGCAGCGGCGATGCGCTCAATGAAGCCGAGTTTGGCGAACAGCTCGTGCAGCTACTTGCGCAGCATCAACTGCTAAACCAAGATGCAAATTTCACTCTTATAGATACCCTACCTACCCATGAACCTGTAAGCGCTGTGCTCGGTTGCCGTTTAATTCGCGATGCCTTTGGCGTGCAAGCAAGATCTTGGCGGCCGAGCTTATTGCCGCTGGTGAAGCAGTGGTTGCATAATCAGCAATGAGTTAAGTGTTTTACAGACATAAAAAAGCCCCGCTAGCGCAAACTAGCGGGGCTTTTTGTTTATCCGCAAGGCTTAAACGCGCTGAAACACCAAAGTCGCATTAGTACCGCCAAAGCCGAAGCTGTT
>DAOORH010000144.1:0-7802 GCA_035389145.1 Cellvibrio sp. | reverse complement strand
TTTCCGTTCTGTATGAGGAATAACCGCCTATGAATCAGACTTTTATTCTGCAAAACCAAGACAAGCTTTTTTTCGGCAAGAACAAAGAGTGGGTTGATGGCTACGATGCCAATGCTGTTTACAAAACGCTGCATAAAGATGAAGCCGTTAATCAGATGTTTGAAATCACATCCAAAGATTACAAACAGCGCGTAAAAGTCATTAGCTGCGAGTTGAATGAAAAAGCCTTGCCGATTATTGATAGCGAAATAATGCCCGCGCCTCTGCCTAAAGTACCTAAACCGCCTAAAGCTGGAACGGATTTATTTGCAGAAGCCGCTCCTGAAACAGACGAAACAGAGGACGAGCCAGAAGAAGAGTTAACCTTTAGCGCAGATAGCGAAGCTGCCGATGACTCCGGCGAAACTCAGGCTACACTGATTTAACCAATAACATAGCTATTGATAACAGGGGTTCGGCTTGCCAACCATTAATAACGCCATTTGGCGCGCGCACCTCGCCGCCTTCGCCCAAGCGCCCGCCAACGCCAGCCTCAAGGGTATATTGCGCGGCTTGGAAAAAGAGAGCCTGCGCATTACACCGAAGGGCAAGTTGGCGCAAACCGGCCACCCTGTAGGTTTGGGTTCAGCACTTAAGCACCGCCATATCACCACTGATTACAGCGAAGCGCTGCTCGAATTTATTACCGAACCTTTGGATAATATCCCTGCACTTTTACAGCAATTAGACGATATTCATCGCTTTACCTATCAAGAACTCGCCAAAAATGATGAGCGCTTGTGGCCGGCCAGTATGCCGAGCCAATTACCCACGGATGCCGAAATTCCTGTCGCCCGTTACGGCAGCTCTAACAGCGGTACCATGAAAACAATTTATCGCGTTGGCCTTGGGCATCGCTATGGCCGCAGCATGCAGACGATTGCTGGTGTGCATTACAACTTTTCATTGCCCGATGATTTTTGGCGCGAACTGCAACAGCAAGAAGGCGATAGCCAAGAGTTGCAAGCCTTTAAAACCCAGCGCTACTTTGCCTTGATTCGCAATTTCCGCCGTTATTTCTGGCTGCTGGTTTACCTCTTTGGCGCTGCGCCTGCGGTGAGCAATAGTTTTGTAGACGGACGCAAGCATCGCCTACAAGCCTTTGGAGACGATACGCAAACCCAACACCTGCCCTTTGCCACTTCACTGCGCATGGGCGATTTGGGTTATCAAAGCGATGCGCAGCAATCACTATTCGTCTGCTACAACAATGTCACCAGTTACTTACGCACCCTGTGCGGTGCCATCACCCAATCGCACTCCGCCTATGAAGCGATTGGCGTCAAAGATACCGCTGGGAATTACAAACAGCTGAATACTAGCCTGTTGCAAATTGAAAATGAGTTTTATTCAAGCATTCGCCCCAAGCGCACTACACAATCGGGCGAAACAGCACTGCAAGCCCTGCGTTTGCGTGGTGTGGAATATATAGAAGTGCGCTGTGTAGATTTGAACCCCTACGAGCCGCTGGGCGTAAGCGAAGAACAGCTGCGTGTGATCGATGCCTTCCTGCTCTACTGTCTGTTAAGCGATAGCCCGGAAACACCAGAAGATGAATACGCCGAGTGGCAAGAAAACCAAAAACGTATTGTTTACGCTGGCCGCGACCCTGCGCTCACACTCTTGCGCGATGGCAATGAAGTCGCCTTTAAAGACTGGGCGCATGAAATTCTGGAGCGCTCGCTCGACTGCGCCAAGCTGCTAGATCAAAGCTATGGCGGTGAAGACTATGTAAGTGCGGTGGACAAACAGTTCGCCAAGCTCAGCAACCCGCAATTAACACCTTCGGCGCAAGTATTGGCAGATTTAAAAACTCAAGCTAAAAGCTTTTTTGAGCATACGCTGACGCTGGCCGAAGCGCATCGAAAGTATTTCAGCGAACGACCTTTAGCGGTGGATAAGCAGGAAGAATTTAAAGCCCAGGCAGCTCAATCCCTTGCCGCCCAAGCGAAACTTGAGCAATCGCCGCAGATCCCATTTGACGATTATTTAGCAAAGTATTACGAGCAGTATCGTTCCTGTAGCTGTGGCAGCAATACTTAGCAGCTTATCTGTACTTTTAGTTACCCAATCAACCATAAGTAAAATTTATCAATCAGTTACTTATTATTAATTTAACAAGACTATCAATAGTGAATTAAAGTTGGCGCGTTGACTCGTTAATGAAGGCCGCAAAGATTTTAGTGTGCGTTCTCCCATTACTTATCGTAACCCAGCTGGAGATCTACTATGGATAACACCAAACCCACTGGCCAGTGCCCAGTCATGCACGGAGCCACCAGCTCAACCAGTAAATCTGTGATGAGCTGGTGGCCCAATGCTTTAAACCTCGACATCCTCCACCAACACGACCGCAAGACCAATCCGCTCGGCGATGATTTCAACTACGCCGAGGCCTTCAAATCCCTCGATCTGGACGCTGTGAAAAGCGACCTTAAAGCGCTGATGACTGACAGCCAGGACTGGTGGCCTGCCGACTGGGGTCATTATGGTGGCCTCTTTATTCGCATGGCGTGGCACTCAGCGGGTAGTTACCGCATTGCCGATGGTCGTGGCGGCGCTGGCACAGGTAACCAACGCTTCGCTCCATTGAACAGCTGGCCGGACAATGGCAATTTGGATAAAGCACGTCGCCTTCTGTGGCCAATTAAAAAGAAATACGGCAACAAAATTTCATGGGCAGATTTAATGATTCTTGCGGGCAATATGGCCTATGAATCCATGGGTTTGAAGACCTTCGGTTTTGCCGGTGGCCGCGAAGATATTTGGCATCCTGAAAAAGATATTTACTGGGGTTCGGAAAAAGAATGGCTAGCAAAAAGTGGTGGTGAGGGCTCTCGCTACTCTTCATCAGCTCAGAGCGGCGAGCGCGATCTGGAAAACCCGCTGGCAGCAGTAATGATGGGTTTGATTTATGTGAACCCGGAAGGTGTGGATGGCAATCCCGATCCGCAAAAAACCGCTGACGATATCCGCATTACCTTCGCGCGCATGGCGATGAATGATGAAGAAACTGTCGCCCTCACTGCCGGTGGTCACACCGTCGGTAAAGCGCACGGCAACGGCAGCGCCGCGAATCTGGGGCCAGAGCCGGAAGCCGCTGATGTGGAAGAACAAGGCTTGGGTTGGAACAACCACAAAACCCGTGGCATTGGCCGCGACACAGTGACCAGCGGTATTGAAGGCGCATGGACGACTAATCCGACTCAGTGGGACAACGGCTACTTTGAAATGCTGCTGAACCACGAGTGGGAACTGACCAAAAGCCCGGCGGGTGCTTGGCAGTGGAAGCCAGTCGATATTAAAGAAGAAGACAAGCCTGTCGATGTAGAAGATCCATCAATTCGCTGCATGCCGTTAATGACCGATGCGGATATGGCGATGAAAGTGGACCCGGAATATCGCAAAATTTCCGAGCGTTTTTACAAAGACCCCGCGTACTTTTCTGAAGTGTTTGCGCGCGCCTGGTTTAAATTAACGCACCGCGATTTAGGCCCCAAAGCGCGCTACCTGGGTGCCGATGTGCCCGCCGAAGATTTGATCTGGCAAGACCCGGTTCCCGCTGTGGATTACACCCTGAGTGATGCCGAAGTCGCCGACTTGAAAGTGAAAATTCTCAGCAGTGGCTTAAGTGTGTCGGAACTGGTGGCAACAGCCAGGGATAGTGCGCGGACGTTCCGTGGTTCAGATTTCCGCGGTGGTGCTAACGGTGCGCGCATTCGTTTAGCGCCGCAAAAAGATTGGGAAGGTAATGAGCCTGCGCGTTTGCAAAAAGTGCTCGATGTGCTCGCTGGAATTCAATCCAGTTTGAGCAAGAAAGTCAGCATGGCCGATTTAATTGTATTAGGCGGAACGGCAGCAGTTGAGAAAGCCGCGAAAGATGCAGGTGTCAATATCACTGTGCCTTTTGCTGCCGGTCGCGGCGATGCGACTGAGGCACAAACAGATGCAGAATCTTTTGCTCCACTGGAACCCATTCACGACGGCTTCCGCAACTGGGTTCAAAAAGATTATGCTGTTCAGTCCGAGGAATTGTTGCTGGATCGCACTCAGCTGATGGGTTTGACGGCTCCGGAAATGACTGTGCTGATCGGTGGGCTGCGCGTACTGGGCACCAACCACGGCAGCAGTAATCTCGGCGTGTTTACCGATAAAGTCGGCGTATTAAGCAATGACTTTTTCGTCAACCTGACCGATATGAACTACCAATGGAAGCCTACTGGTAAAAACAGTTACAACATTGTTGAGCGCAAAACCGGTAACGTGAAGTGGACAGCAACGCGCGTGGATCTGGTGTTCGGTTCAAATTCCATCTTGCGCTCCTATGCGGAAGTTTACGCACAGGATGATAACCGCGAGAAGTTTGTGCATGACTTCGTTTACGCCTGGGTAAAAGTGATGAACGCAGATCGGTTTGATTTGAAATAATTGTCCAATGCGAAATAAAAAGGGGCGATGAAGAAATTCATCGCCCCTTTTTTGCTTTTAAAAAAGAGTTCTTGAAAGAAAGTTATTTCTGAACCACTAAATTATCAAACAATAAATCGCTAACGAGTGGGCCTTTGTGCTCGGCTTTTTTGTCGTCATGCTCTTTCTCTTCATCATCTTTAGCTTTTTTATCTTTATCGGCCTTGGGCTTTTCTTTTTTCCCGTGATCATCTTTCGCATGGTCATCAGCAGCGGCTTTCGCGCTCGCAGGGTGAATCGCATGATCTAACACGGTATTAATTTTTTCCAACGCCTCCAAACGCATTTTCTCTTTGCCCTCTGGGCTGGCCATTTGCTCGTCAGTCACGCTGCTAATCAACATAATTAAGGTATCGCGAACCAGCGGCATATGGTGCGATACCTCTTGCGCGCTATGCATATCCTCGGTGCGCAAAGAAAGTTCAGCCTTAATATATTTAACCTTACCGGTACCGCCGTAATTCACCACCAAATGGGGTTTAATCGGAATATAGTTCACGCCCTCTTTGAAGGTGTCGCCGCCCCCGCCGCTCGCTAATACTGAACAGGATAATAGGCTTGCCGCCACTGCAGTCATAATGACCCCACACTTACGCACTAACTTCATGAAAACTCCTACTGCCGAGATCAATTTATCGCCCCCACGGCGACGTTTATCTACAGCATAGACGATTTGTCGCAAACATCTGGCTCTCTTGCGAGCTTTTTGCTTACTATAGCCGCCCTACTTGGATTACGAGGCCACCATGATTCCATCGATTCGCCAAACCAACCTGATTATTTTTCTCGGCTGCCTTGGGCTGATTTTAGTGGGGGCCTTTTATGAGCATGTGATGAAATATGAGCCTTGCCCGCTGTGCATTACCCAGCGCGCGATTTTTGATGTGATCGGCATCCTAGCCTTGATTGCGTTTTTGCATAATCCAAAGTTCAAAGGCCTAAAAATTTACGCGGTGCTAGGCATTCTTGCTGCCCTTGGTGGCGCTTACTTCGCCCAGCATCAACTCTGGTTACAGAGCCTGCCGGCCGACCAAATGCCGGCCTGCGGCCCCGGCCTTGCCTATATGTTTGAAGCTTTTCCCTTTATGGAAGCGGTAAAACTCCTCTTACAAGGTGACGGTAGCTGCGCTGAACCGCACAAAGTCTTGGGCTTAAGTTTTGCCGGTTGGTCGCTGATTGCCTTTGTGGGATTAGGGCTAATTAACCTTTGGCAACTAGTGCGCGCACTAAAAAATGGCGCCGTTTCTGCATAAGCCAGTTGAAGCCCTCGGCAAGATGACCTATTGTGTCGATAATTTACGAGTGTCGGCATTCAGTTAAGAGTGTCGTTATGTGTAAGCGTGCAGTCAGGATCTTCGCGACTCACAGTCAATTCAACCCGATCATTAAGCAGTAATCAGGAAATCGAGCATGTTAGAAAACTGTCAAAACGCTAAAGAACGCTGGGGTGGTGTCAACATCATCATCGACCGCTGGTTACAAGAACGCCAAGACATGCTGGTTCAGTATTGCGCTATCGGCGAAGCTGATCAAAACGAAGAAGTGCGCGGCGAGAAACTGCGTCGCCTCTGCCAGATTCTGGTGGACTATGTGTCTGCTGGCCATTTTGAAATTTACGATCAATTGATCAAAGAAGGCCGCGAGTTTGACGATGAAGAAGCACTGCACGAAGCCGGCCGCTTGTTTACCATCGTTGATGGCACCACTGAGAAACTGCTCGACTTCAATGATAAATACCTTGAAACCGACGACCTCAGCAGCCTTAATACCGACCTTTCAAGCCTTGGCGAAACATTAGAAATTCGCTTTAGCGCTGAAGACCGCATGATTTCTGTGCTGCATACATCGCATAAAGATTTGGTCAACGGCTAAAACTAGCGTTGATGGTCTTACTAAAGAACCCGCTTCGTGCGGGTTTTTTATTGCATAAGATTTAAATCCCCCCCAGCCCCCCTTTTTCAAAGTGGGGGCTAGAACGGGCAAGTACAAATTCCCCCTTTGAAAAAGGGGGCTAGGGGGATTTGCTTTTTTCCATAAAAAAACCCGCCGAAGCGGGTTCTTATCAATCGACTTACTCTACTGAAAGAGTCGACTTATTTTTTAGCAGGCTTAGCAGGCGCAGCTTCTACAGCGGCAGCTTTAACTTCCAACAATTCAACTTCGAAAATCAAAGTAGATGCTGGTGGAATGCCTTGGTTGCCAGCTGGACCGTAAGCCAAATCAGATGGAATGTACAATTCCCACTTAGAACCTTGTGGCATCAATTGCATAGCTTCAACCCAACCAGGGATAACTTGATTCACTGGAAATTCAACAGGATCTTTACCTGCAGAGGTATCAAACACAGTGCCGTTAACCAATTTACCGGTGTAGTGAACTTTTACAGTATCAGTTGCTTTTGGTTTTACGCCATTGCCAGCAGTGATTACTTTGTATTGCAAACCACTTGCAGTCACTTGAACGCCTTCTTTAGCTTTGTTGTCCGCTAAGAACTTGGTGCCTTCAGCGCCGTTGGTTTCGCTAAGTTTCTTTTGCTTCTCTTCTTGTTTCTTTTGCATTGCTGCTTGGAATTCGGTAGATACTTTAGCTTGATCTTCTTCAGAGATACGTGGCTTAACTACAGCACGCAACTTTTCTAATTCAGCAGTTTCTTCTTTAGTCAAAGTCGCTTGGTCTTTTTTCTCTAACTCAGCAATTTTAACTTGTGCCTCAGTAGCCGCTTTAACATCGGCAATTGCCAACAACAGCAAATCCTTATCTAAAGTGATTTCCATTTGTTGCACGCCTTTACCCATTTGCTGACCCATCAAATAGCTGATTTTTTGGTCAAGGGTTTCCAGTTTTGGAGCTTCTTCTTTTTTAGCATCTTTACCACAGCCCACAACCAAGGCTGCAGAAGCCATTAAACTGATCATTACTAATTTTTTGCTAATCATTTTGCACCCTAGTGGATTACATTTTTAAAGGAATATTGGCTCATATCTGCCCGAACAAGCTAAGCCAAGCGCGTGATGGGCAACCTGCAGAATACCACCGGTGTTACAGCCCTAACGGGCGCCAATGGTATACCAAAACATTAAAATTGTGCGGTATTTTGCCCATTTTTTCATGCATTTAGCGGTTTTAACCTCAGCCGCTTCAGGCGACCGGAAGCTCTCTGACCGAGCATCTTTAGATTAGTTCTTGAAAATCTGCCTGCCTACCTACTTATATGATCGCCAGCGAACAGATTTGCCGCGATGAATGTCACCAGACTGTAACACATATTATCTTGGCGCCAGATTAGACTACACATA
>DAOORH010000143.1:0-7807 GCA_035389145.1 Cellvibrio sp. | reverse complement strand
AATCACATTTGCGTATTGCTCACGAACGCAATTTTAGAACCGTCGGGTGACCAGCTCGGAACATTAATCGTCCCTTGCCCACCGTACACATAGGCGATGATTTCGGGTGCACCCCCACTGATGGGCATTTCACGCAAGTAAACGTGGCGATATAACGGGTGCTCATTGGGATCTATATCCGTCATATAAGATAGAAACACAATTTTTTTACCGTCTGGCGATACGTGAGGGAACCAATTGTTGTGATTATCAAAGGTGAGCTGCTCTTGATTTGAGCCGTCCGCCAACATCCGCCACAATTGCATTAACCCAGTGCGGTTAGAATTGAAATATATGTATTTACCATCGGGGCTATATTCAGCACCATCATCCAACGCAGGTGATGTGGTCAACTGAGTTTCCTTTTTCGTTTTAATATCAATCGTAAAAATATTAAACGCGTTGTTACGCTGCCCCGTAAACACCAATTTTTTATTATCAGGAGAGAAGCCGTGCAAGTAGGAGTGCCCTGCTCCAGTCGCATTGATTTGCATTGGCTTTTTGCTGCCAGTTATGGGCAGCGTGTAAAGGGTTGAATTACCACTGTCGCTAGCAACATGGTGACTAATTCCAATTTGCTTTCCATCCCAAGACAACACGTGATCGTTATTGTTTTGATTGGCAAAACCAGTTTCAATAACGCTGGGCTTACCGCTGGCAATATCAAATTTATACAACAACCCTTTTGAATTATAGATAAGAGATTTTCCATCCAATGTCCAATTGGGTGCTTGAATCGAATCGGGCGAGCGGAACACAATACGGCTATTGCCCGTATTCAAATCCAAAATTTCTAAGTTGCTGCCAATATAATCTTTGTAGGGTTTAAAATCTTTTGCCGCCGGAATGGTAATGCGAACATTCGAAAAGGTAGCCGTCTCCACGACGTCTGCATTGTGCGAGCACACTGCCAAGCCAACAAAGACTTTATCGCCAAGCTTTACATGCGATACAGACGTTACCTGAAAAGGTTCGCCTTTTTTTGCAGCACTAAAAATATAGACATCGCCACGACGCTCCAATTGAATCACATCCGGTGCTTTGATCTGCATGGGATACTGCTCTGTCTCACCACCGGCTTTTTCGCGGAATTGCAAAGACGTTAAACCATCTCCATGCACAGCAGTATTAACATTGGGCGATGCAGTATTTAACGCTGTGCGTACATTCCACCCTACCTTTCTATGCGGATCAACACCTGTTCCCTCAAACTCTATGTGAGCGCTTACAATAAAATCGCCTGACATTTGGTTATAGAGATAATGAAGCTCGTCTTCACCAGCCCACATATTTTTACCCGAACTGCTGATTTTATACGTCTGCTCTTTTGCATCATAAACTACAGCGCCTGCATGCTTTACCGCACCTACATCTGCGTGCCCGGAAAACTGCCCAATGGGCTCAGCTAACACCGAAATTGAATAATTCATTGCTATCGCACCTACCATGCCGAATATTGCTCTTTTTATATTCATAAAATCCTCTTATTTATTAGACTAGATCCCAACCAGACAACTCCTAATTACCTTCATACTGCATGGCAATCGAAAATAAGTAGATTCCGCGGGGGATTTTATTGTTGTGCAAACCTGCCTTTAAAGGTTGTTTTTTACTCATATTTACAGACCCTTACATCACTTTAGGTGATATGGAGTAAAAACTCCCTTCACGACATAGCCTGCAAAGGAAAACTCAATAAATTGACTGACAATAGCGAGATAGAATATTCTCAAATTGCTGCATAGCAACAGCAGCGAACGTATTTTTCAACAGGTTCTACAATTACTTAAGTAACACCCAAATAAAATACTCATAACAAAACTCGTACTCTGGACATTTGAACATTAAAAAAGGAATCATAATGATTAAGCAATTCTTACGTAACACCGTAAAAAGTATAATTTTTTTAACGGTAGCTACAACACTGCTAACAACCTCTGCACTAGCGGCTGACACAAACAATGAGCAATCACAATCTGCAACGGAACCCAAAAAGGAAAAATACACTAGCGGCCCCATGGAGCTGTTAGGTGTAGCAAGACAAGCGGAACAATGGTTCAAAATGCCCGTATTAATTGCACCTAATGCAGGAACAATAGCATTTGTAAATTTAAGCAAAGCGCCACTTAGTTATAGCCAGTTTCTAACTCAACTTAATCTCAGCGGTCTTACTGCCTATAAATCTAACGGTTACATACAAATTATTCCCAATCGCGAGGCACGCAATTTATCGATTCCCTTTGTAGAAAAGAATAAATCTTATTTAGAGGATGAATACGTTACCGATGTACTTACGACTGAAAAGGCCTGTGCCCCCAGAGTACTCGCTGTCATTCGCCCGCTCGTTCCCCAGTATGGCCACCTAAGTGTTTATGAAGAGGGTAACGCACTTATTATTGTAGATACCTACGGCAATATTCAGCGAGTTAAAGCAGTAATAAAAGCTATAGAAGCAAACTTAGATGAGAAAGAAGATTGCGGAAGAATCAAAAATATTCTCCCACCATCCGAGAAAAAATAATACAACCATACAACGAAAATGGCGCAATCAGTTGCGCCATTTCTTAAAAAAATATCTAGCCGAAAGTTATTTACATCAGAAAAAAGCAGCTAAATTTTCACCTCGATACACTCAACTTCTGCAAGGTTTCTAGTCTTCGCAACAACGGCTCTACCGCAATCTCCCCCATCACTGTCAACTGCTTTTGATGCTCACCATTTTGATTAAAAAACACGAGTGATGGCGGCGCAAATAATCCAAAACGCTTTAATAATTCCGTGGACTCGCGTGTGTTATCAGTAATGTCTACCTGCACCATTAACGCATTCACGGCGTGTAAGCGTGCATCTGCAAAGGTGGTGCGAGCCATGTCTAAACAGGCGGTACACCAATCGGCGTAGTAATCCACCATCACGGGTTTGGATTCGGCGCGGGCTTTATCGAGTACGCTTTGGAGTTGTGCATTGGTGGTGACTTTTGTGAAACTTATTTCACTCTTCGATATTGTTTTACCGTCAACGTTTGCACTAGAAACCGCACTGAATTTTTCCAATGGTTTAAATAGATTAGCTGCACCTGTTGCAGCGCCAATTAACATTAAGCTCGCCCAAAAAACGCAAACGATACCAAGCGTGCGCCACAGAGTTCCAAAACCAGCAGCCGCTTTTTCAAATGCGCCTAGGGCGATACCCGAGCCCATGAATAACAGCGCCCACAACACCAACATGAGGGTTCCCGGTACAAAGCGGCTAAGCATCCACAGTGCTACGGCGAGCAAAAGTACGCCAAAAAAAGATTTCACCGCGAGCATCCACATGCCCGCCTTAGGCACGAGTGCGCCACCACCTAAACCAATCAATAACAGCGGCACCCCCATGCCTAAGCCCAGCGCAAACAGTGCTGCGCCGCCGAGCATGGCATCGCCTGTGGTGCTGATATATATCAACGCTCCCGCTAAGGGCGCTGAGACGCAGGGCGATACAACTAACGCAGAAAGCGCGCCCATAATCGCCACGCCGAATAAACGGCCACCCTGCTGTTTTTGGTTGAAGCCGTTGAGTTTATTCATAATGGATGATGGTAACTGCAGCTCGTAAAAGCCGAACATCGCCAATGCGAGCACCACAAAAATGCCGGCAAATACCGAGAGCACCCAAGGGTTTTGTAACCACGCACTGATATTGGCACTTGCACCAAAGTAACCAACACAAACACCGGCAACGGCATAGCTAAACGACATACCAAATACATAAGCGCTCGCCAATAAGAAACCGCGCCGCGCACTTAGCTGCTCGCCTTGCCCCGCAATAATACCCGACAAAATAGGCACCATTGGCAAGACACAAGGCGTTAGCGATAGACCGATGCCCAACACCAGAAAAGTACCGATAATTCCCCAGAAACCCGCCGTGCGCAGAAAGCTGGCTATGCCATCGGCAGATTCCAGCGGTTGTTCTGTCGCTGCAATTGATTGGGAACTCGCGGTAGCCGCAGCACCTGTTAAGATTTGCCCCTTACCCGATACATCAATCTCCATTCGTACTTTTTGAACGGGATAACACAAGCCCGCTTGCGAGCAGCCTTGGTAGCTTATTTCAATGGACTTAGGTTTTATCGCACCCAAATCAGCGTTAGCACTTAGGTGGTCATGAAAGATTTTTACCTGCCCAAAGTTGGGGTCGTCTTTCAGCTCGGCTGCGCGATCAAAGCTGAGCGCAATCACCTGCCCCGCGTCAGTTTTAACGTGAATACGATCTTGGTAGAGGTAGTAGTCCGGGGCGATCTTCCACTCCAACCTTAATTGCCACGCCTCCAGGTTTTGGCTAAACACAAAGGCTTGATCAACCGGCAAAAAACTTGGCTCGTCACTTTGAATATCATCAAAATCCAAACCTTGTGCCACACTCAATTGAGAATTTAAAACCACCAAAAAGCCCAGGCACACCCATAAGGTTCTTAAATACTGCATTCACACTAGCTCCACATTCACATTTATGACGCCATTGTGCGTAGCCATTCTTAAATTGTGCTTAAGGCAAAATATTTTTTGGCCGATTTAAGGAAGCCTTAATTTTTGCAGGCCTAGACTATGATTGCGTGATTTCTTATGGTTGGGCTACCTCCAATAAGCACACTATTTTTTACGGCTGCACTACTTATGACTGCATTACTTATGACTGCACCACTTCTGAGGATTTATGAATGCTCAAGCGTTTGCTCCACACTCTTGTTTTTGCTTTGGTTGCCTTAAGCCCCTTGGGATTTGCCGATGAACTCAACCTTGCCGCCTACAAAGGCAAAGTTGTCTATATCGATTTCTGGGCATCTTGGTGCGGCCCGTGCCGCCAATCATTCCCGTGGATGAAAGAGCTGCAAGCTGCCAAAGGTAAAGATGGGCTTGTGATTATTGCGGTGAATGTGGATCAAGAGAAAAAACTCGCCGATGCATTCCTCGCCGAATTCTCACCTAACTTTAAGATTGTGTTCGACCCCGCTGGCCAGTTGGCTACCGAATTCAAAGTCGCCGGAATGCCAAGCGCTTACATCATAGGCCGCGATGGCAAACCGCGTTTTAAACACATTGGTTACCACCACGAAAAGCGCAGCCAATACGAGCAGGAAATTCAAACCCTACTCGATGAAGCCGCACACTAAGTTCACGTGTTTTACATCAACCCACACGAGTCCATTTCTTATGTCGATTAAACTCAAATGTTGCGCGCTGCTGATTGGCATTAGCCTCTTAAACGGCTGCTCAAGCCTCGGGGTAAAACCTTGGGAACGCGATTTACTCGCTAAAAAATCCATGCAACCCAACGGCTACCCGCTGGAAACTGCTGCCGATGACCATACCTATTTCAGTAAAGAAGCGTCTGCCGGTGGCAGAGGTTTTGGTGGAGGTGGCTGCGGATGCAACTAATTAATAAACCTAACTCCGTGCGTTTAGCGCTAGCCGCTGCGAGCAGCAGTTTGCTCGCGGGTGCAGCTCACGCTGAAGAAAAAACGCCTTGGTTGGTAGATTCTGCCTTAGCGGTTTACTCCGAATCTGACAGCCGCGTAACCGCCGTTGAACCCATAGTCGCGCTGCGCAAAGACATGGGTGGCGAGCGTATGTTGGGGCTGAAATTAACACTGGATTCGCTTACAGGTGCATCGCCTAATGGTGCTATTGCCGCGAATGAAGCACAAACGTTCACCGGCCCATCCGGCAATGGCAGCTACACCGCGCCAAAGGGTGAAACACCCTTGGATACCGAATTTAAAGATACGCGCGCTGCGGTTGCGATTAGTTGGGAGCAGCCTTGGGGCGAGCGCAATCGCGTCAGTTTTGGCGGCAATATTTCCAAAGAATATGATTTCACTTCTGCGGCACTCAGCGCCGCCATCGCCCGCGATTTCAACAACAAAAACACCACACTCTCGTTTGGTGTGAATGTTGAAACTGACATTATTGATGCGGTAGGTGGAATACCCGACCCGCTCACCAGTTTAAAAGTTGGCCTAAACCCAGATCACAAAGATGGCGGCAGTGAAAACAAAACCGTTAGCGATCTTTTGTTGGGCGTGACTCAAGTGATGAATCGTCACTGGCTAACACAGCTTAATTTTTCGCTGGGAACCTCCAGCGGTTATCACAGCGATCCTTATAAAGTGTTATCTGTTCTCAATACCGATGGCAGTTTGGCTACCAATCCCGCAGATGCCGCCAGCAAATGGTATTTGTACGACAGCCGCCCCGATAGCCGCTCGCGTCAAAGCCTGTACTGGGGTAACAAAATTCATTTAACGGAAGATGTGATTGATGTGTCTTACCGCTACTACACCGATGATTGGGGTATTGATTCGCACACACTCGATTTCCGCTACCGCTATGAGTTTGGCGGCAATATGTATTTGGAACCCCATGTGCGTTGGTATAGCCAAACGGCTGCAGACTTCCACCATCTCTACTTAAACAAAGGTGCGGATACCAACGGTGCAGCAAGCACATTGGATTACGCTTCCGCAGATTCGCGTTTAGGTGAATTTACCGGCACGACCTTTGGTTTGAAATACGGCATAGAACTCGGCCGCAACACCGAATTTAATATTCGTGTGGAGCAATACAAGCAAACCTCTAACGCAGGTGCGCCAGCCACTATGACCGCGCTTAAAGGTTTGGATCTTTCACCAGATTTAACCGCAATGACTGTGCTGGTGGGGTACTCGTTTGAGTTTTAGTGCTAGTACAAACCTTCTGGAATCCTAAGGTGATATTTGCGAGACCGTCGGAGGCATGGACGACCTACATGGATGTAGGAAGTTTCCCGAAGCGACTGGATCGCGAAGGGATGCCGACGTCGAGCCTACAGGGATGTACTTGCGGCGTGTCTCGCAAGTATTACCTTGGGATGGAACACACAGAAGAACAAATACCAGATGCAGTCTTGCACTGCTAAACTCCAAACTTCCTCCATTACATATCTAACTCACCATGCCCGACTTTCAGCTGCGCCCACATAACGATCATTGGATTGGCACTTATGCAGCTATGGCGAGCACTTGCGAAATTATTATCGATAGCAGCGAACAAGAACTCGCGCAAAAGCTCACTAAAATTGCGCAACACGAAACACTGCGCATTCAACAAAAATTTAGCCGCTATCAAAAAGACAATCTGCTCTGGCAAATTAATCACGCCAATGGCGCTGTTATTAATATCGATAGCGAAACTGCACACTTGCTCGATTTCGCCGATCAATGTTTTCAACTCAGCGATGGCTATTTTGATATTACCTCTGGCTGTTTAAGACGCGCTTGGACATTTGATGGCTCCGACAAATTACCCAGCGAAGAAAGTGTAAATGCACTTTTGCCATTTGTTGGATGGAAAAAAGTCAGCTGGAAAAAACAACGTGATGAAAACTCACAACTTCAAATGCCCGCCGGAATGGAAATTGATTTTGGCGGCATAGGTAAAGAATACGCGGTGGATAGCGTCTTGCGGTTATTAAGCGCACAAACAAACACTCCGATTCTTGTTAATTTTGGCGGCGACCTTGCCGTAACCGGCGCACGAAAAAATGGTGCCGCTTGGCAAGTAGGCATTGAAACACTCGATGCCGACGAACACATGAACAAGCAAGCAACCAAACAAGCCGATAAAATTTTAGAAATATCTGCTGGCGCACTCGCTACTAGCGGTGATTCACGCCGATTTTTAATTGCCAACAATCAACGCTACGGCCATATACTCAACCCCTTTACCGGCTGGCCGATTATGGATGC
>DAOORH010000142.1:1932-7925 GCA_035389145.1 Cellvibrio sp. | reverse complement strand
GCCTCTATGGCTTAACCTTAATTGAAAAAAGATCCGTTATTTATTCGCATATTGATCCCTTAGTGTGCCGCGAAGTATTTATTCGTGCGGCCTTTGTGGAAGGCCTATATGCGGAGCACCCCAAGCGTAAAAATTTACAGCGTAAGGGTGCAGTAGAAGATTTTTTTGCGCATCAACAGAATCTCTTGAAAGAGTTGGATGATCTTGAAGCCAAATCTCGCCGTCGCGATATTCTTGCCGATGAGCAAGTGATTTTTGAATTTTATAACGAACTCATTCCTGAGCAGATAATTAATTTAGCGGGCTTTGAAAGTTGGCGCAGAAAAGCCGAGCAAGAAAATCCCAAGGTCCTCCATATCAGCCGCGAAACGCTAATGCGCCACGGCGCGCTGGATATTACTCACGCCCAATTTCCTAATGAGTTGGAATGGCGCAGCATGGTGTTTCCACTCACTTATCATTTTGAACCTAATCATCCGGATGACGGTGTTAGCATTCATGTTCCCATGAGTTTGCTTCATCAACTTCCGGAGCTGCGTTTGGAGTGGTTGGTGCCTGGCATGTTGCGCGATAAATGTATTAATCTCGTGAAAAGTCTGCCCAAATCTCTACGTAAGCATTTTGTGCCTGTACCTGATGTGGTTGATAAAGCACTCGCCGCTATGTCACCCGATAATAAAGCGCTAACCGATACGCTTGGCTTACAACTTAAACGTCAGACGGGTGTGGATGTAGGCGTAGATGCTTGGTTGGAAACCCAAGTCGATAATTACTACAGATTTAATATTAAAGTGGTGGATGACAAGGGCAAAGTCATTGCCAGTGGTCGCGATCTAATGCCGCTGCGCGAAAAATATCGTGCGCAGGTGCAACAAAATATTCAGTCGGCGGCCACCAATATTGAACGCGATAATATTACGCAATGGGATTTTGAAAGCTTACCGCAAGCGATTCAATTGCAGCGGAATGGTATTGGTATTCGCGCTTATCCTGCGCTCGTCGATAAAACCACGTCTGTCGCATTGCAGGTGTTAGACAATCCGCAACAAGCGTTGGAGTTGACCCAGCGCGGCCTCGCGCGATTGATATTTTTGCAACTCAATCAAGCGGTAAAATATTTACAGAAAGAGTTATTAAAAGGGCAGGACATCGCACTGACCTTCGCCGGTATCGGCACCCGCGATCAAGTAGCGGATGATATTATTTTGGCGGCGATAAAACAGCTTGCGCTGCCTAATCAAACTCAATTGCCGCGTACCAAAGCAGAGTTTGACTCCTTGGTTGAAGCTATTCGTGATAAGTTAGTCGCCGCTGCGCAGGAAATTTGTAGCCATCTACTCTCCAGTTTGAAAATGCTGGTGGATGTGAAGAAAAATATCAAACAACAAAAAAACGCACTGGCTTTAGCATTTGCACTGAGCGATATTCAGGAACAGTTGAAGCAATTGTTTTATATGGGTTTGGTGTACAAAACCCCCGACGAATGGCTGCGTCAATATCCGCGTTATTTGCGCGCTATCCAACTCCGGTTGGAAAAAGCGGTGCTCAACCCGCAAAAAGACAAGCTCGCGCTTTTAGAGATACAACCTTATTGGCAGCGCTTGCAAGAATATATTGAAAAGGAGGGCGCTTTTGTGATGACACAAAACTCAGCGCTGATTGAATACCGCTGGTGGATTGAAGAACTCCGGGTATCGCTGTTTGCACAAACTTTAAAAACCCAGATTCCAATATCGCCCAAACGATTAGATAAGCAGTGGGAGTTGGTATTGGTTAAGTAGTATTTAATAATCTGCTCGGTCAATGGCCTTAACTAAACGGGTGTGAACCCTATATTTTGAACTAGAGTGATAATAATGAAGCGGATCCTATTTGCCTTTTTGTTTCTGAGCTTAAACACATTTTCTATAGCGCAAGCTGACTCAAAATCGGTAGCCATTGCGGTGGATATCACGCAGCAAAAAGCACCACTAAAGCCTATTTGGGCTTGGTTTGGTTATGACGAACCTAATTACACTTACATGAAAGACGGCAAAAAATTGCTCACGGAGATAGCAGCCTTGAGCCCGGTGCCCGTTTATGTTCGCACGCACAACCTGATGAATACTGGTGACGGTACCGCTGCGCTCAAATGGGGTTCGACAAATATGTATACGGAAGATAAAGATGGCAAGCCAATCTACGATTGGGCAATTGTAGACAAGATTTTTGATACCTATATAGAGCGCGGCATGAAGCCCTTGGCGCAAATTGGCTTTATGCCTGCAGCGCTTTCAGATAAGCCAATGCCCTATCAACACGCGTGGACTTCCAGTAAACCACCACAAGAAATTGTTGCTGGCTGGGCTTACCCTCCCAAAGATTATAATAAGTGGGCGGATTTAATTTCAGCTTGGGTTACGCATTGCATCGAACGTTACGGTAAGGCAGAAGTGGAAAGCTGGTACTGGGAATTGTGGAATGAGGCAGATGGCTTTTACTTGGTGGCCGAGAACCCAGAGCAAACTTTTTTTAAAATGTATGATTACGCTGCTTTTGCAGTGAAGCGCGCTCTACCTAGCGCTCGTATGGGTGGGCCTCACACTGCTCAGGGGCGTCAATTTTTTAGAAACTTTCTTGAGCATACGTTGCGCGGTAAAAATTATGTTACTGGAGAAGTTGGATCACCTCTCGATTTCGTAGCTTTCCACGCGAAAGGGCAGCCAAAAGTCATTGATGGTCGCGTTCAAATGAGTATGAGCCGCCATTTTCAAAATATCAGTGATGGTTTTGCGTCTGTGGCAGCATTTCCGGAGTTAAAAAATATTCCGATCATTATTGGTGAGTCAGATCCGGAGGGTTGTGCGGCCTGCGGTGTACAAACTAATCCAGAAAATGCCTATCGCAATGGCACTCTCTACGCGAGTTATACCGCGGCGTCCATTGCGCGTGAATATGATTTGGTGGATGAATTCGGTGTGAATTTACTCGGTGCTGTTAATTGGTCATTTGAATTTGAAAATCAACCGTGGTTTGCAGGCTATCGCGATTTGGCAACGAATGGTGTTAATAAGCCTGTGCTCAATGTGTTTAAAATGTTTGGCATGATGCAAGGTAATCGCGTTGCAGTGAGCGGAGATTTGGCTTACAACGCGCAAACTATTCGCAGCAACAGTGTGCGTGGACCAAGAACGGATATTAATGCTCTGGCAACCGCAGACAAGCAATCTGTCAGCGTTTTAGTGTGGAATTATCACGATGATGATATTGTGGATGAGGGTTCACCTGTGGAACTAACGATTAAAGGATTGGATGCGAAGGACGTAAAAGTGACCCATTATCGTATCGATAGTGAGCACAGCAACTCGTATACCGCGTGGAAAAAAATGGGTTCACCACAGCAACCAACTGCGGATCAAATTGCGGCCCTTGAAAAAGCAAGTGCATTGGTAATACTGCCGTCATCCAAACCTATAAAAGTTAAAAATCACGAGGCTAAAATCAGAATGCAATTGCCGCGTCAGGCCGTGTCTCTCGTGAAATTGACATATTAGTATGTCTAATAACGCTGCACGCATCGCGCGTTGCAGCGTTTGTTTATAGGCTAGATTCTGTTAATAATCTGATTACTAGACCACCGCGAATCCAATGTTGTAAATATTGCGCAACACACCCTGGAACCCTTTCTGGTTCAATCCATTCACACAATCCCTCGCACACATTGGCAAAATGCTTTTTCCTTAAAAATGCGTTGAGCGCCCACGCTTCGGGTGGATCAATTGGGCGATAGACAACTTGTAAGTTTTCTCGCCACATCAGCCACCCTTGAGCTGATTTTGTGAACTCTATAGCTAGCGCTTCTTTATTTTTAGTTAGCGCATTCCACAGCGCTGGTGTATTGCTATAACAATGTATTAATTGCAGCGACGGGTGCAGCTCTAGTGTAAGTGTCATCCAACCTTCTGGCGGCAGTGTGCGCAACTCATCAATGGTTGCGAGCGATATGTCGGCTGCATCAAAGGCCATCACTTGTCGCCATTCAAATTCCGCCAGCTCTATAACTTCAATATGTTCTTTCCAATGTACATGGTTACGTAAAAAGTCGGGCAGCTTTTCACCTAGCCAACGCAAGGATGGATGATGCGATGGATATTCAGCAATAAATTCTATTGCGAGGGCGATAAACTCATCATCACCCACATAGGTTTCTAATGCGGGATAATCATTGCGCAGCGCGTCAATTAAGCGTAAGCGATAGGCTTCATGATAAATCTGTAAACGCTGTCGCTTAGAAAAGCTTGGCGTTTCAAGTGTGAGTTCGCTGGCGTCTACTTGTTTATCCAACAAAAAATCTTGTAGCGCCAGCTGTAATTCAGCGAGAGTTTTATGGCTCATAATATTATTTGCGTGTTATCCAATGATCGATAGATAGTTTCCCCGCGCCTGCAACAGCTAACCAAAAGAAAATAGCAAGATAGGCTGTTTCTGAGAAACCTAATAAAGTATCGAGTGAATCTACATCGGCCCAAAGCACGCTTTTGATCGCGACTATCATAATCACGCCTAATATTCCCGCTGAAATGCGGGTAAATAAACCCAGCATAAGCAATATGCCGCACACAAACTCTGCGCCGGAGGTAAACGGAGTAAGATACTGCGGAAAGGGAATTCCCCAACTGGTGAAATTCTCAATCATTGCATCGAGATTTTGCAGCTTGCCCCAGCCTGCGGTCATGAAAATTTCACCAACCACCAGGCGTGCAAGCAGCGGCGCAAGCCATTGTAAATAGGCGGCGATTTTTTCTGGGCCGCGAAGAGTGATATCCAGAAAATGATTTAATAAGCGTGTCATAAAATATCCTTGCTTAAATTAAGCGTAAGTAAGTGGTTGTTGTGTTAAAGCAACGTCAGAAATATCGCGCGCTTTTTGTAATTCAGTTAATAAAGTATTTAGCGGTGGAATATCGTCATCGCGTTCAATCATGGTGCTGATATGACCAAAACGTTTCACGCTTTCGGCATAGAGATTCCATACAGAGTCAATAATTTCATGGTCATGAGTATCTATGCTGTAATCCCCCTTATTTAAATGCCCAGCAAGGTGAATTTGTTGGATTCGGTCAGAGGGCATTGCTGCTAAATAGGTGAGAGGATCAAAACCGTGATTGTGCGCACTGACGTGAATATTGTTGATATCGAGCAAAATCAAACAATCGGCTTGTTGTGCAACGGCGCTTAAAAAATCCCATTCAGAAATTGTGGAGTGCTGGTAGGTTAAATAGCTAGAGACGTTTTCTAATAGAATCCGCTGCCCTAAAAAATCTTGTACTTGTGTAATACGAGCGACTAAATGTGCAAGCGCTTCTTCTGTATAGGGTAGCGGCATGAGGTCGTGCAAATTAATACCTTGGGTGCCTGTCCAACAAAGGTGATCAGACATCCATTTGGGCTTGATGCGTTGCGCCAATCTTTTCAAATCTCGCAGATAAACCTGATTAAGAGGGTCTACACTGCCAATAGATAGCGATACGCCGTGCATCACCAGCGGATAGCGTTCAGCGATTTGATCCAAATAATAAAGCGGCTTTCCCCCCGCGATCAGGTAATTTTCACTCAGAATTTCCAGCCAATCGACATTGTGTTCATGCTCAATGAGATCGAGGTAGTGCTCGCTGCGCAAGCCAAGCCCAAAGCCTAAATGAGGGTTGAGAATATGCTGGTTGGTCATGGAGAAAATTCACACGCTAAAAAGGTCTTAAGAAAAAGGCTGTGAGGTTTTTGACGCTGCACAGCCTTTGATTTGATGCTGCAAAAATTATTTCGCTGGCTTCATCTCTTTACCACCTTTAGCTGAGCATTCTTTAGCGCTAGTGGCTTCAAAGCCTTTACCCTTACAGCTGTTTTGGCCTTTACATGCATTGGTTTCAGTTTTACATGCTGAGTGACCTTTACAGGCGTTAACACCGGTACATTTAACCGTTCCTTCGGAAGTTGCAGGTTTGTCGTCGGCGAAT